>NZ_VPAM01000012.1:0-90256 GCF_013419215.1 Acinetobacter sp. YH12096
TTCATGTACTTATATTAACAATCAAAACTCAAGGAAAATAGTCCTTAGTTAAATCAAACGACACTTCATGTCGTGTCGCTTATATCTCTGACCTGAAGGACAGAGTTTTACGCTCCATTTGATAAAAATTGACAGTTCACAGAAAAAAGCTCAGTCTAATTTACAAAATCATTCGAATACTTCATAACTCTGTGAACACGCGACTCTCTTGGTTTCAACAGTTTCAATCCAGTGCAATCATTATGTATTGCTTGCAAATTTGTATTGTTTTGAGTGGCACCACGCTCGGATTATATTTTCTCGGTTTTCATAGTTTTATTGTGCCCGTCACCTTAGGTGCGATTGCTACCGCGCTCACCGACTTTGATGACCGACTCAGCATCCGACTGCGTAATTTGCTCTATGTCTGCGTACTCTTCTTTAGTGTCAGTAGTATTTTAGATTTTCTCTATCCTTATAAGCTGCTGTTTATCTTGTATCTTTCACTGTCCAGTGCAGGATTTATTTTATTAGGAGCTTTGGGGCAACGCTATGCCACGATTTCTTTTGGCACGATTTTACTATCGATCTACACCATGTTCGGCTTGGGCGAATATGACATCTGGTATTTTCAACCCAGTTGCTTTGTTCTAGGGGCCTTATGGTATGGCTTCACCTCAATTCTTTTTTACCTTATTAAACCCACCCTACCCGTACAGGACAATCTCTCGCGTTGTTTTTTACAAATCGCCGAAGTACTGAATGCAAAAGCACGCTTATTTGACCCAGATAATGTCAACAATGTGGAACATTTACTGTATGAATTATCACTCAAAAACAGTGATGTCATCCCGAGTTTAAACACCACCAAAGCTTCTTTACTCACCCGTTTAAAAGCCTCAAGAGCCAATAAAAACACCATCTACTGGCTGAATTTATATTTCTTGGCACAAGATATTCACGAACAGGCCAATGCGAATTATTTACACTATGAACAAATTCATCAAAATTTTAGCCGTACCGATTTAATTTTCCGTTTTCAAAAAAATATTCGATTACAGGCGCAGGCTTGCCAACAGTTGGCCTACTGTATATTGCATCGGCAGCCCTATCAGCCTGATCCCATTACTGCGCAAGCACTGGCACATTTGCATGCCTCTTTGCAGGAGTGGATGACCAACAATCCGCAAAATATAGAAGTAAAAAACCTACAGCTGATCTTGAGTAATTTGGACAGTGTACAAGAACGCTTTTCGCATGTTCAGGATTTAGATCATTCACAGCAACAGGCCTATCAGCAGCATATTGATAACCTCAATTTACTTGATGACGATATTCATGGGTGGCATGATTTATGGCTCAAACTGAAACAGCATTTGAGTCCCGAATCTGCCTTATTTCGCCATGCCGTTCGCATCGCTTTTGTCTTTGCGATGGGCTATGCCATTTCGCTATTGCCCTTTGCTAAAAATGGCTACTGGATATTATTGACCAGTTTATTTGTCTGTCAGATGCGTTATTTTGCGACCAAAAGTCGTTTAAAAATGCGGACATTGGGAACCATATTAGGGGTCTTACTTGGCATTCCTATTTTGTATTTTGTGCCGAGTGTCGAAGGTCAATTGCTACTGACGATTATTTTTGGCGTGTGCTTTTTCTATCTGAGTGCCAAAAAATATGCCATGGCGACCCTCATGGCAACCTTAATGGTCTTGCTGATTTTTAATTTGAAAGGCGCAGGTTATGCGGTCATTTTACCGCGTATCGTTGATACCCTACTCGGCTGTTTTATTGCATGGTTTGCGGTGAATGTGATCTGGCCAGATTGGGACTTTCGCAATATTTCCAAGACCATTCAAAAAAGCTCTGCTGCGACCCTGCATTATTTTGATGCCGTAGTTGAGCAATATCTCCATGGGAAAACCAATAGCATTGATTATCGGCGTGCCCGTCGTTCAGCCCATAATGCTCAAACTGAATTGTCGAGCATGATTTCAAGTTTAAGTACCGAGCCTGAACCCGACCAAATTTTGATTCAACATGCTTTTCGCTATTTGGTCTATAGCCATAGTCAGCTCAGTTATATTTCGGCACTGGGGAGCCACCGTGAACAAGTACAAGACCAACAAGTCCTTGAACTACTGCAATGGTGTCAAAGCACCTTAGACGACGTCTTAATTCAGCAAAAACCGCTCAACCCTGAGAAAATTCAGCAAAAACTTTTCGAAATTCAAACACTCAGCACTGAAGAAATGCGGTCTAATCACCTACAACTGGTGCTCAAGCAGATCAGTTTATTATTAGAAACATTAGCCGAACTGATTCAGCTCAGAACACAGCTAATTCAGGCGGAAATTAAATAAAATCATTTGGGACTCTTGATGAAAATGCTTAGTTTCGGTCTTAAACGCCTCATATTAACCACGATTATGGCGACCTCATGTTTAGCTGCGTCTTCTGTTTTTGCAGCACCGACAGCACAAGATTTAAAGCGTATTCTGGAATGTCAGGCCGATTACGACACCTACCATGACACTTTACTCGACTATGAAAAGGTTCTAGGGCAATTGGGTTGGAAACGCCATGATGACCCACATCAACCGTTTATTTATATCTATAAAAATAAGCAGGCTGTAGAGTTTTTTGGCATGCCGACCCAAGAAATTGGCCTGTCTTCCAATGCAGTATTCGCAATCTATCGCCAAGCCGATGTGAAAAAACTTGCCCAAAAGTATGGCATTGAGCAGCATCCAATGTTTGCCAATATGCCGTTTTTCCGTGGTGAAAAAATCCTACGCACGGAAGCTGAAACGGATGATCTGCATGCCATCAATCACAAACTAAGCCTGTCTGAAATGACCGGAAAAAGCCCGATGATTTTACTCGGCTGTAACTATGAATTTGATCAGGGTTCAATTGAGGATGCCTTAGCGGATCTAGAAAATTAATCCGAGCAGATGACTCAGAATTAACTTTAAAAACATTTACTTAGATTCAATATGCGGATCAATTATTTCAACAGGAACGCTTCGTTCCTGCTGTGCTTTCAGGTACACTCAAGACTGAAATCACTTTGAATTTAGACTTCGCATGAATATCAAGACCTTACGCTTTGTAGGCCTACTCGAAGGCATCTCCTTTTTATTATTGTTGTTCATTGCTATGCCAATGAAGTACCTGATGGATAATCCAATATTGGTCAAATACGTCGGTATGGGACATGGCGTCTTGTTTATTGCCTTCTTGGTGGTGCTATTTGTGGTCTGTGAAAAGCAAAAATGGTCGCTTAGCGTATTTCTAATGGGCCTGATTGCATCGATTTTGCCTTTTGGCCCGTTCATTTTCGATCGCAAATTAAAAAATGCAGAACAACCTGCAACATCAAATTAAGACGGGATACAACAAATAAAAAAGCCCAATGTTGTTCTACACAGCATTGGGCTTTTTCTATAATGGCATGAACTCGAATTTAAAATTCACCCGACAATTGACGTTGTCGTATAATATCTCGCACCACCAAGCGTGGTAGGCTGAACCACAAGATAATGAGGGTAAAGCCTGCCAAACTATAGGCCCAAAGGCCAAAGTTTTCATATAGCACGCGCACGATTTCGATCACGGCAAAGAACGTCAGCATCATGATCACAGACACTGCCGCAGCCACTGTGCCCTTCGACATTTCAGACGACATTAAGGCAAAACGATAGAGCACAGAAAAGCTAATCCCTTCACCAAAACTGACCAAACTCATGCCGAGGATGAGCAATGTCAGAAAATAACTTTCAGTCATCGTCCCAATCACCACAAGGCTCGTCCCGAGTAACATCAATGGTAGCCCGATCATCACAGACTGACCTAGAGGCAGTTTGTCGATGATTTTAATCAGGACAATATTACCAAGGATCAGCCCGCCTAAAACAGGAAACTGTGCCATGCCGTATTGCATACTACTCAGTCCTAGCTTCTCCACCAATATGACTGGAGATAGCGCAATCCACAGCATCAGTGGCATTGCCACCATCGGTAGGCCCAGTGTCAACGCCAAAAAGCGTTTGTTTTTTAACACCTGTTTAAAGTCATCAATGATATAGCCCACCGGTTGCTTGGGGATGCTGATGTGCTGTGTCGGCATCTTGGCTTTTAAACCAAACCAACTCAGAAAAGATAGAAATGCGATTCCAATAAAGCCCCAATGCCATGACACGTGATCAATCATAAAGGCACCGAGGACAGGACCGATCAGTGGCGCCAGTAGTGAAATATTGGCCATGATCGCCATGACTTTGATGGCATCTCGCTCTTCAAAAGTTTCCTGAACAGCAGCATAGCCCACAGCTGAAATGACCGATAAACCAAAACCTTGTAAAAAACGCAAAGTTAAAAAGCTTTCGATATTATGCGTGAGCAATATCGCTAAACAGCATAAGCTAAAGAATGCCACACCACCCAACAAGACTTTTTTACGGCCTAATCGATCTGACAAAGGTCCTAAGATTGCAGCGACACAGGCACCACCCAATAAGTAAAATGACATCGACGAGGGTGCCCATGCACTACTCACACCAAACTCTTGGGTAATCGCAAGCATGGCGGGTTGGACTAAGTCGTTTCCGATATAGACAGAAAATTCAAATAAAACCAGTGCCAAGGGAAACATTAAGGTGGCACGACTTAATTTTGTGGTTTGTACGTTTTGCATTGTTATCTACATATCAAATATGTGCTGTCGAGCTTGAAATGACAAATAGGGAGAGACACTTCAGCCCAATGACGAGCACTGTAATATTAATTTTAAAAATGAATTTGCGGCTTATCCGCCATATGTGCGTCGTATTCACAAGACGCTAGATAGAGATAAAATGAACTTCAACGAACCGATCTGTCGGTTTGAGTCCGACTATTTTAACAGTGTTTGCTGGCGTTGTATTGGTCTTTTTAAACTACCGCTTTTATGGTTTTTCATTGTCTGCTTTTTGGATAAAGCGACCTTGTTTTAGGTCTTCATAGGCTTGCATGAATTCTGCAAAATGATTCATCACAAAATAACCTCGCCCATAGATGGGTTCATTTAAAGGCTGCGCCGATAAATACAACATGTGGCTATCTTCAACTGCCGTCAATTCGACATTTTCACCTCGGCTCGACATGACTGCCATATGCTGTGCATTTAACTGTTCATCTGTTTCAGTAAATTTCAGCTTGCCCGAACGTAAATACACAAGTGTGGTATCCCCTTCTTGTGCAGGCAGGGTGATGCTTTGATTTGCTCTGACAAAGACATCAAATACTTGTATAGGTGTATGTGTTTCTGCGGGGCCTTGGGCTGTTAAATATTGCCCTGCAATGACCCGTACATAACCTGCATCTTGGGCTAAATTGATCTTTGGAATACTGGCTTTGGCTAAGCTCTGATAGCGCGCAGGATTCATTTTATCTTTAGCAGGTAAATTGACCCACAATTGCAATATTTCAAATGCTCCGCCCTGCTGTGCAAAGGCTTGGCTAAAGACTTCTTCGTGTTGTATGCCTGAAGCAGCAGTCATCCACTGCACATCGCCCTCACCAATGACGCCACCGCCACCTGCCGTATCATGATGTTCGAGTTCGCCTTTAAACACTAATGTGACGGTTTCAAACCCTCGATGTGGATGTTCCAGCACGCCTTTTTTCAGTTTGGTTGGTTTCAGCACCCCAGGCCCTAAATGGTCGAGCAATAAAAAAGGCGAAACGGTATTGCCCAATTCATAATGGGAAAAAACTGAAGTCACTGGAGCAAAGTCACCGACAGGTGTGCCTGAATCATTGACGTGAATAAAAGCGAGGGTTTTCATCATACAATTGAAATCTGATCATGATTTGAATTCGGTTCAATATTATTAAAAACTATACGAACTCACGAGAATATTTTTAGGATTGAATATTCTATGTTTAGGATGAAAATTAAGATACGCGGAAACTCATCCGCAACTGTCCGAGTCAGGACACATTCAATATGTAAAGTTTCTGCGACCTACACAATTGAAGATGGTATTTGACGAGTTTTGCGGATGAAAGATGGTTTTGCTACTTTTGCCGAAACAAAAGTAGATACGAGCTCCAATCATCGAATTTAAAATGAAATGACCCCGTCATGCTGAACATTTAATAAGAAATTTAGACCTTAACTTTTTATAATTTAAGGACACTTCGCCGACTGGAAAGTCTTAGTATTTTTACCACGTTGGCACTGATATTCCTTTTGCGTATTTACACGCTGCCAGTCACCATCCACCAATCTAAAACTATAAATAGTACGAATTGATTTCACCGAATCATCCATCAAACCCGTTTCCGTCACTTTCACCTGCCCCGCATTTGGCGACTCGACACGGTTAAAGTACTGACGAATTTCCACAGTCGACAGCTCTTTACGTAAATCAGGACGTTCTTTTAATACCTGATCGAGTGGCGTAGCAGAAGAACCGACTTTAGACACAATTTTCTGCGTTGTCGCACAACCCGCCAACATCCCCACACACAATGCAGACACAGCAATTAAACGATACATAGAAGCAACTCAAATTTATTATTCAGACCTATCATGCCGAACATTTGTCCAAAACACTATTTAAGCAATGTAAAAGAAGTACCCCATTCCAAAAATCAATGTGTGGTCTCTCATCCATACGCGGCTAAAAAGGCGTGCTATAGCCAAAAAAAAACGCATCCGAAGATGCGTTTTCAATCGTCTTTAAAAAATTAAAGATCGAACAATTTACCTGGGTTCATAATCGCATTTGGATCGAATACTTTTTTCAATGCTTTCATATATTCGATTTCTTCTGCTGAACGTGTGTAATCGAGGTAAGGCTTTTTGGTCATACCCACGCCATGTTCTGCTGAAATTGAACCGTCATATTTTTTCACGGTTTCAAATACGTATTTGTTTACCACTTGGCATTTTGCAAAGAATTCATCTTTACTTAAATCCGCAGGTTTCAAAATATTTAAGTGCAAGTTACCGTCACCGATATGACCGAACCAGCAAATTTCAAAGTCTGGGTAGTTCGCTTCCACAATTGCATCAATTTCTTTAATAAATGCAGGAATATGTGTAATCAGAACTGAGATGTCATTTTTGTATGGTGTGAACGGTGCGATTGACTCTGAAATGTCTTCGCGTAAACGCCATAAGCTATGTACTTGGTCTAAGCTTTGGCTCATCACGCCATCCAGTACCCAACCTTGTTCCATGCAATGTTCAAAAATTTCCATTGCCGCATCCATGATCGGTTCAAATGGTGCTTCAAACTCAAGTAATACATAGAACGGACATGGTGTTTCAAACGGACGTTGCACATGACCATTGTCCAATACTTTTTGCATCGCAAGCTCACCAAAGAACTCAAATGCAGTCAGGTCGATTTTCTTTTGGAAGGCATGTAGAACAGGCATAATCGCATCAAAATCAGGCACACCGAGAACCAACACTTGTAAGTCATGGGGTTGACGTTCAAGTTTGATTTCAGCTTCAGTCACTAAACCTAGTGTACCTTCACCACCAATAAATAAGTGTTGAAGTGCATAACCAGTCGCGTTTTTGATCATGCCTTTGTTCAAGCGCAGGACGTCACCTTTACCTGTGACCACAGTCATGCCCAACACCCAGTTACGTGTCATACCGTATTTGATGACTTTAATACCACCGGCATTGGTACCAATGTTACCGCCAATTTGAGATGAACCTGAAGATGCAAAATCAACTGGGTAGTACATGCCTTGTTCTTCAGCATAGTTCTGAAGTTGTTCAGTCACCACGCCTGCTTGTACGCGTACCATCCGGTCAGCTGGGAAGAATTCCAAGATTTGGTTCATCTTGTCCATGCTCACCACGATTTCACCGTTGGCAGCCACAGCACCCGCAGATAAACCTGTACGACCGCCACTTGGTGTGATCGCTACATTAAATTGGTTGGCAAGTTTTACAATCTGTTGAACTTGTTCTGTGCTTGAAGGGAAAACGACGACCGACGGGTTTGGATCGAAGTGCTTAGTATGGTCACGACCCCAATTTTGGAGACTATCCGCATCGGTTTTAATTCGGCTTTCGCCAACAATAGCGGTCAATTGGGTTAATAACTCTGGGGTTAAAGCGACTGGAGCATTCATCGTTTTCAGACCTTGCAAGAAGTAAACAAGTTTTAAAGGTCCAGACCTGATTCAGTCAAAATTGCGGCATCCGCATATTTCAAGGGAAAAAGCCTGAAACTGAGTGCATCAAATAGGCCATGAATAGGCCATGATGATTTTGAGCGGCACCATTATAAGCTATAACTGGGCTTTTTTTGACAAAACCCAAAGAAAAACGTGATTTCAAAATGTCACGAGGAATATGACCAAGTTAATTAGAGCAAATCTAAAAAAATTGACTCATCATTCGCCAAAATAGCCATGACGTCGGTCATAAAGGAAATGTATATCAGGCGACTTCCTATGCTATTATATGCGCACTAAATTTGGCCTTTGTAGCGGAGCCGTAATGAGCCAACATCTTTCTTTACCTAAAGATAAAATTCGTTTCTTGTTGTTAGAAGGCGTTCACCAAAACGCAATCGACACTCTAAATGCTGCTGGATACACCAACATTGATTACCGTAAAACTGCGCTTGAGGGTGAAGCGTTGAAAGAAGCGGTTAAAGATGCTCACTTCATTGGTATTCGTTCACGTACTCAATTAACTGAAGAAGTTTTTGAAGCGGCGAACAAACTGATTGCTGTGGGTTGTTTCTGTATCGGTACAAACCAAGTGAACTTAAATGCTGCAATGATTCGCGGTATTCCAGTATTTAACGCACCATACTCAAATACGCGTTCAGTTGCTGAACTAGTACTTGCTGAAGCGATTCTATTACTTCGTGGTGTTCCTGCAAAATCTGCTTCAACTCACCGTGGTGGTTGGAACAAGTCTGCAGTCGGTTCATTTGAAACTCGTGGTAAAACTTTAGGTATTGTTGGTTACGGTTCGATTGGCTCGCAACTTTCTGTACTTGCTGAAAGTTTAGGTATGCACGTAATTTATTACGATGCCGTAACTAAACTTCCAATGGGTAATGCACGTCAAGTCGGTTCTATGGGTGAACTTCTTGCCAATGCAGACGTCGTATCTCTACACGTTCCAGACGTTCCATCAACTCGCAACTTCTTCGGCAAAGACCAATTTGCTCAAATGAAAGAAGGCGCAATCTTCCTAAATGCTGCACGTGGTACATGTGTAATCATTGAAGACCTAGCTGATGCGATCAAATCTGGTCACATTGCAGGTGCTGCGGTTGACGTATTCCCGAAAGAACCTAAAGCAAACGGTGAAGAATTCGTTTCTCCACTTCGTGGCTTAGACAACGTGATTTTGACTCCTCACGTGGGTGGTTCAACCATGGAAGCGCAAGCGAACATCGGTCTAGAAGTGGCTGAAAAATTCGTTGCTTACTCTGATAAAGGTATGACTTTATCTGCAGTGAACTTCCCAGAAATCGCGTTACCGTTGACTGAAGGTAAACACCGTTTACTTCACATTCACAAAAACGTGCCGGGCGTTCTTTCAAAAATCAACAACTTGTTTGCTGAACACGGTATCAACATCTCTGGTCAGTCTTTAATGACTAAAGGTGATGTCGGTTACTTAGTGATGGACGTTGACGCAACTGCTTCTAAAGAAGCATTGGATACACTTCACGAAGTTGAAGGTACAATCCGAGTTCGTGTATTGTTCTAATCGCATTAGACACTGAAGCCACAGCCTTCGGGCTGTGGTTTTTTTATTGTTATAAACTTTTAAAATCTGGCTAGTGCCACTCTCCCGCTCTTCGAGTCATCGAAACAAATTTAGTTTATGCCAAATTTTAAAGTTGCACCGGCTGTCCAAGCACCGCTGATCTTGCTTATTGCCATGATCAGCATGCAAAGCAGCGGTTCATTTGCCAAATATCTTTTCGGTCAATTTCCCATACTGACCGTCTCGGCCATGCGTTTAATGCTAGGCGCTTTGATTTTGGCGATTATTTTTAAAGTTTGGCAGATCAATTTTAAACAAGTGAAATGGTCGTCGATCCTCAGCTATGGCTGTGCCTTAGCAGGGATGAATGTATTATTTTACTTGTCGATTGATCGTCTCCCGCTCGGCATTGCCGTCTCTTTTGAATTTATTGGCCCGCTCAGTGTCGCACTATTTGCTGCACGCCGAAAATTTGACTTTATTTGGGTCGGACTGGCTATTTTAGGCCTTATCCTACTTTTTCCTTTTGACCAAGCTGCACAAAGACTTGATCCCGTTGGCATTGCCCTCGCCCTTGGTGCAGGTGCCTGCTGGGCACTCTATATCGTGGCAGGTCAGAAACCTTCTGGCGTTTCAGGCAACCATACAGTTTGTTTAGGTATGTTTGTCGGCATGTGTATGCTTATGCCGATTGCATTATTTGTAGGGATTCCTGCGCATGCCTTTGAACCGATGAGTCTCCTCTATTTTCTTGCTTTAGCCACCTTGGCCAGTGCCATCCCCTTTAGCTTAGAAATGATTGCACTCCGCAATTTAACGGCGCTCAGTTTCGGAACGCTTATGAGCCTAGAACCTGCAATTGCAGCACTCTCTGGTTTTGTCTTTTTAAATGAACAATTACTTTGGACCCAGTGGTTAGCCCTTGCTGTCATTATCTGTGCCTCGATTGGGTGTACCTATACCACGCAAAAAGCCAAAGCCATTTAAATTCAAAATATGTTCCCATGACAATGGATGAACTACATGAATCTCAGACTCAATTTTTTGAATTCAAATTGAATCATGACGTGCTCAGTCCTGCTCTTACATCAGCCGAGCCATAGAATTTTAAATTCAAAATCCATCATGATTTGATCAAATGTTAAAATTCACTCAATTGTCAGCATTACCCGCTATACTGTACTGATTCAAAAATAGGGCTTAACACCGCCCAACAACTGTGTGCCACATGCCAAATTCACAACTTCTTGCTGTCGTTTTCATGGTGCTCTCCATGATCTCCTATCAGATCAGTGCTTCCTTTGCCAAACAACTGTTTTTGGTACTAGATCCACTGAGCGTGACCATTTTAAGGCTGTGTTTTGCCTCGATTATTATTTGTTTGATGTTTCGCTCTTGGCACATTTTAAAACGACTTTCATTTTTAAAATGGCGTGATTTACTCTGCTATAGCGCAGCCCTGTGCCTCATGAATGTCTTATTCTATATGTCACTGGGCAAACTCCCTCAAGGCATTGCCGTTGGACTGGAGTTTATTGGGCCGCTAGGTTTGGCGCTGCTGTCGATAAAAAATCGTAGCGACTATATCTGGGTATTTTTGGCGATCTTAGGGATTGCGTTGATGGTGCCTTGGGGACAGGCTCAAAGCGGCAATTTCTCACTGATTGGTGCAGCTTGTGCATTGGCTGCCGGACTCTGTTGGGCCTTTTATATTTATTTCGGGCAAAAAGTGGTACACCAAAATATTGGCATGCATGCACTGACCATTGCCATTAGTTTATCGGCATTGACCTTATTACCTATCGGCCTCTATAACAACGCAGCAGCTTTAATGGACACACAATATTGGCCTAAAGCACTGTTGATTGCCATTTTAGCCACAGCGATTCCCTATGCCCTAGACCTCAAAGCCTTAAAGATTCTAAGCAAGCTGAGTTATGGCACATTGTCGAGTATCTCACCTGCTTTGGCAGCTATTACGGGTATGGTTTTATTGGGAGAACGTATCGGCATGTGGCAATGGATCGCACTGCTGTGTATTATGCTCGCCTCAGTCGGGGTGACGATGCGTTCCTCTAAATCGGAAACAGCCAACTAAATTTTTAAAGGCAAAATAGTTAAATAAAAATGGCGGGATTGCCGCCATTTTTCAACACCTTGTCTAAGAACTCCTACATCTAAGCTTTTAAATACAAGGCTTTTAAATACAAGGTTCGAAAAAGTCTAGCTTCTATAAAGGACTTAACCAGTCAGGCTGTCTTTATCTGCTTTTTTATATTTTTTATACTCGGCTAAGTATTGTTTAGCCAAAGCTTCTTTTTGCTTATCATCCAATATTTTACCGGCTTGTTGAAAGAAACCGTGTTCCTCTTCCTGTAAATGATGATGCACAGTTTCTGAAAGTTTTTTGGCAATGGCCAGCCAGCCCGGATTGCTAAATTCAGTCTCAGTCAACTGCTCTAAAAGTTCGTCCATTTCATGATGTTCAGCCAAGGCATGACGGGTAATATTCAGCCCCGAATCGGTCATCATTAACGGGATGTAAAAATAACGATCTTCGCCAACAGCATGAGCAAATAACTCATTTTTGAGCAGCTCAAATAAATCTCGACGCTCAGGTGTATCCCCTGATGTTTGAATGAGTTTTTCAGCAAGTTCACGTTGCTTTTCATGACTTTGGCGTAAAGCTTCAAATATATTCATTGTAGTGATGACCTCTGATGCTTAGCTAATTGTGTATTATGAAATTTAATTATTATCCACAACTCAAACGAGTCGCTTATTTTCATACTAATCATTTCATCGACAGAATTCAGCAACGCTCTGTTAAGATTTGTTTTAAGCTTGTCCCGTAAAGGTTTGATAACCCAACCGTACAATCAAAATACTCACCAAAATCAAAAATAGAATTCGAATAAAGCCACTACCGTATTTAATTGCCGCACGTACACCAACGATCGAGCCTAAAATATTTGCTACAGCCATCATTAAGCCTATCGCAAATAACACATGGCCAGTGGGCGCAAAAAAACTCAGTGCTGCAAGGTTGGTGGTTAAGTTGGCGACTTTTGACAAAGCAGAGGCATGCAAAAAGTCTGCTTGTAGATAACGAATAAAAAAGAAGATAAAGAAACTGCCCGTGCCAGGCCCAAAGATACCGTCATAAAAACCAATTACCAGACTACCAAGAGCGGCAAGACCGAGAATTTTAGGGGTCAGTTCTTGGCGTACATGCATCTGACCAAATTGTTTTTTGGCAAAGGTATAGATCGCAATCACGATCAACATGACCAAAACAAAAGGACGTAAGACTTCTTTAGGAATCATTGATACACAGGCTGCTCCCACAAAAGAAGCAACAAATGCACAGCTTGCAATGACCGCAAGTAATTTCCAACGGAGTTTGACTTGGCGTAAAAAAGAATAGGACGCTGAAGCCGTACCAAAGATCGAAGACAACTTATTGGTGCCAAACACCGTCGCCGGAGATAAGTGCGGCATGGCATTCATAATGGCTGGAATTTGAATTAATCCTCCGCCCCCCACTGCTGCATCAATTGCACCGGCAAAAAATGCAAAAAATAAGAGGCTTAAAATAATTTCAATTTCCATAATTTGGCTTCAGTGGCTGTTGATGACTATTCAAGATTTAATACACGTTTTGGTACTAAGCGCTTACGATCGGTAATTTCCGCTAGACCTAAGCAACGTTCCCCATCAAATACCAAAACCTGCGCTTCCGCAGCATGCTCAATATTACTTTCCATTCCACGACTAAAATATTCAGCTCGACCTTCCGGCGCTTGCACTTTGCAGAAATGATCGACGGGTGAATACACCGGCAGCAATAATGCTTCACGCTCCGCTTCGGTCAAGCTTTCCAAATATTCAATGGTGTAAGTTGGATTGAGGTCAAAATGCCCTGTTTGCGTACGGTGTAGATAGGTCAAATGTCCAAAAGTACCCAATGCTTTGGCAATATCTTCGCCTAAAACACGAATATATGTGCCTTTGGAACAGGTGATGTCGAGTGTAATACTATTCTCATTAAATGATAATAACTCGATGGCATAAATCGAAATTGGACGTGCTTCACGCTCTATTTCTATGCCTTTACGCGCCAACTCGTACAGCGGGCGACCTTCTTTTTTCAGCGCAGAATACATCGGTGGAATTTGTTGAATATCCCCTACAAATTGCGCCAAGACATTTTGAATATTTTCTTCAGTCAATGTTGGAACAGCTTGCTCTAATAGTATTTCACCTTCCACATCACCCGTCGTGGTACTGTGTCCTAAAAAGACGGTGGTTTTATAACGTTTAGTCGAATCCAATAAAAAATGCGAAAACTTTGTTGCTTCACCTAAGCAAATTGGTAATAAACCTGAGGCTAATGGATCTAGCGCACCTGTATGTCCTGCTTTTTGTGCTCGATACAACCAACGCACTTTTTGTAATGCAGCATTCGAGCTAATGCCCAAAGGCTTATTTAATAAAAATACACCATGTACTGGACGACGCTGAATCTTAGGAGAAGCTTTTTTCATGACTAAAATAGGGCAAAAAGAGAACTGCGCCATGGTATCAATCCATGCTAAGCGTTTACAACTTTTCTATGTTTTTATCATTCTTTTATGTCATATTGAGTTCGCATTTAGAACTCTAAAACAATTAAAAACGGAATAAAGGTGCATTGGGATATGCAAAAAAATAAACTTTGGCTCATCATTGCCTTGGTCGTTATCGCAGTTGCTGCATTCATATATTGGCTTGCGCCAAAAGCATCACAAAATGATCCTTCAGATCAATCGATTCAACAACAAAATACGCCTTTAGCTCAGGGCGAAACCGCTACGGCTCAAGCAACAAGCGGTTCTTCGCTGCTCAGTCCAAGTCAACAAGACACGGAAGTTAACTGTCAAATCAGTATGGATGGTTCAAACCGTTTGATCGTGAATGAACAAACACGGAATTGCTTTGAATATTTCATTACTCAGTATGGTGAAAAGTCGATAGATCAAATTAAAAAGGATTTTAAAGCCTATATTGCACAAGGTCATAAAGAACCGGCGCTGTCCCAAATTTATGATTTGTGGGATCGTTATATGAAATATCGTGAACAGTTAGGTCATTTACAGCCACCAAGCGACGACAAAGAATCACCACAATACTATCGCTCGATCTACAGCAGCACCCAGAATTTAAGAAAACAGTTCTTTTCTGATTATGAAATTGAAGGTTTATTTGGCAAGGAAAATACTTATCACGAATACACCCTAAAACGTATGGAAGTGGTGAATGACAAAAAACTGTCTGAATCAGAAAAAGCCAAAAAACTAAAAGCTCTGTTTGATGAGCTCCCAGAAGACTGGAAAGAAAATCTGGAACAAATCAATAAACTTGAAGATTTACGCAAACTCACAGCGGACATTAAAGCCCGTGGTGGTTCAAGCGAAGAAATCCATCAAATGCGGTTAAATTTAGTTGGTCCAGAAGCCACTCAGCGCCTTGAAAATCTAGACACCCAGCGCAGCTCTTGGAAATCTAGTGTGAATCAATATCTCACAGAGCGTGACAGTATTGTGAAAAGCAATATGAGTGACAGCGCTAAACAACAAGCAGTACAGCAGCTCCGTAATCAACATTTTAAATCGAAGGAAGATCAGCTCCGCGTCAGTACCTTTGAATCTGTGCATGATCAGGGTGGAAAATTACCTTTCGCAGAATAAGTGCAAATAACAATTTAAAAATAACTTCAATTTCAGGATGAAATGATGAAAAAATCACAAGCTCTTTTATGCGCAATCATCGCTGCCTCAGCAGCTGCCGCAACCTCACAGTCCCAAGCTGCAGCTGGACTTCAACATGTCACCGCCAATAGCTCGGCAAGCTATGCTAAGACCAAATACCCGATTGTATTTACCCATGGCATGTTCGGGTTTACTCGCATTGGCTTTGACAGCTTTGGCATGGATTATTTTTATCAAATTTTGCCGGATTTAGCCCGCAACGGTGCCAATACCTTTGCTGCCCAAGTTTCACCGCTAGAGTCGACAGAAGTCCGTGGTGAGCAATTGCTCTCTCAAGTCGAAGAAGTTCTTGCTCTGACCGGCCAACCCAAAGTGAACCTCATTGGTCATTCACATGGTGGACCGACAACTCGCTACATTGCAGCGATCAAACCTGAATATGTGGCTTCGGTGACTGGGGTTGCAGGCACTTATCGTGGCTCTCTAGTCGCAGATAAAATCCAAGCGAATAAAACTATTAACTCAGTCTTTGGAGTCCTTGGCGATCAACTCTTAGCACCGATTATTACTTGGGCTGAAGGCAACTCTAGTCTACCTAACAGTGTTGATGCATCACTTACCGCGATCAGTGAAAAAGGTTCGGCTGAATTTAATGCAAAATTTCCAACCGCAGCACTAGCAGCGAACTGTAATCAATCGGGTGCCAAAGTCGACAATGGCGTGTATTACTACTCATGGACGGGTACAGCGCAAACCACGAATGTATTAGATGTATTAGATACGGTCATTAGTCAGCTTGCCCCTTTGGTCTATGGAAATCGTGACAATGACGGTTTGGTTGGACGCTGTAGTACTCACATCGGACAAGTAATCCGTGACGACTACAATCACAACCACTTAGATGAAGTAAATATGGTCTTTGGTCTACGCAGCCTATTTTCACCTGACCCAGTTGCGCTCTACCGCCAACATGCCAATCGTTTAAAATTACAGGGTCTGTAACCTCAAAAGTTGGTTCCCTTTCAGCACTGAAAAGGATGCCTTTAAGCGTCCTTTTTTGTTTACAATGTTTTTATTTGTAAGTATTAAACAAGCTAATTCAATAAGTTATTAAATCATAACAACTAAAATAAATAGCAAAAATAAAAGACGAATGTATATAAATATACTTGTCACCTCAACGCCGCCCATGTCCTAAAATGACATGGAATTTCAAACCGAGCATGAAAAAATGGCAAGGCATCTTTGTCTATTCAAACTCTCTAAAATCAAAGATATGGCCTGGCCAGTCACAAAGATGTTGCTTAAAAACAGAGAGTATTTTCATGATTAAAAAGTAATAAAAACAACATCAGATCAAGGAACATTTATGCGATCTTTAGTAAACACGGCCAAGATGGCCTCTGTAGCTGCAGTTGCAGGCTTAGCGATGAGTATATCGGCAAGCACTCAAGCTGCGCCTAGCGTCCTCCAGGTGAAGGAAACGGCAAAATCGGACTACGCAAAAACCAAATATCCAATTTTAATGGTGCATGGTTGGCTCGGTTGGTCACGTATCGGTACCGACACCATCGGACTAGATTATTGGTACCAAATCTTGCCAGATATGGCACGAAATGGCTCAACCGTATTCGCAGCGCAATTATCTCCTGCAAATACTACAGCACATCGTGGTGAGCAGTTAATTGCACAAGTTGAAGATGTTTTGGCTATTACAGGGAAACCAAAACTTAACTTAATTGGTCACTCTCATGGTGGTCCAACTGTATTGTATGTTGCTCAAACAAAACCACAGTACATTGCGTCTATTACAGGTGTTGCAGGTACCTATCACGGCTCTAAAGTAGCGGATGATATTCAAGGCAACTCACTTTCTCGCACTGCCTTCAATATTTTAGGTGATTATATTGTCGGCCCACTGATTGCTTTAGGTCAGGCAAAACCTGAGCTTGAAATTGATTTCGATGCTTCTATGAAATCATTATCACAAACAGGTTCTGCTGCATTTAACAGTACAGTTGCAAAATCTGCTATAGCTGACGGTGTTTTGGCATCTTCAGAAAATTGCAGTAAGAACTTGAAGCAAGTCGACAGCAAAGGCATCCAATACTATTCATGGACGGGTGTTGCGCAAACCACAAATCTACTTGATATCGATACGATCCTGATGCAACTCGGACCATTGTCTTACGGCAATAAAGACAATGACGGCATGGTTGCACGTTGTAGTGCTTATATCGGTAAAGTCATTAACGATAGCTACAAACTTAACCATACCGATTTAGCCAATATGATGTTTGGCTTAACAGGGCTATTTGCACAAGATCCTGTGGCGCTGTACCGTCAACATGCAAACCGTTTAAAACTGCAAGGACTTTAATTCTTATCGTTGAAGTTTAAATGCAATAAGGGGGCTTCGGCCCTCTTATTTACTTTTATAGATCTGAAAATTCATGATCGTTTATTTTGTTACATTTAGCGTCACAGTTAATCTTTTTCAATTTGCAACAGGTGGTCTTTATTGCTTTATTAGAAGTGACAATAAATATTGTCATAAAACAATAATACATTGAGGATCGCTCATGAAATACGGACCATTTTTAGCAGGTTTAATTGCAGCTACATGCATCGGTAATGTATCTGCATCGCAAGCAACCCAAGTCACCGCCAAAGCTAGTTCTAGCTATGCAAAGACCAAATATCCAATCGTATTTAACCATGGTATGGGTGGTTTTATTACCGTTGGTACGGACTCATTTGGACTCGACTATTGGTATCAAATCCTTCCTGATCTTGCTCGAAATGGTGCAAATGTTTGGGCAACTCGCGTATCGCCTTTTAACTCTACCGAAGTGCGTGGCGAACAGCTTCTACAACAAGTCCTTGAAATCCGAGCACTCACTGGTGCAGATAAAGTGAATTTAATTGGACATAGCCATGGTGGACCAACGATTCGTTATGTTGCCGGTGTTCGCCCAGATGTCGTGGCTTCATTAACCAGTGTTGCAGGACCTCATCAAGGCTCCCCTGTTGCAGACTTAATTTTAAAAGCTGAAGGCACCGCTGTGGAAGCACCCTTGGTTGGAGCTGTGAATTTTGTCTCTAAAGCCATCGTTTGGGCGCAAGGTCTAGATCCAAAGACTTACCCTCATGACGCATTGGCAGGTGGTTCAAGTTTAACGCTAGCGGGTTCTGCAAAGTACAATGCCGCATTCCCTCTGGGCTTGCCTAAATCCAATTGTGCTGATGGCAATAGCGTGGAAAAAGGCATTTATAACTATTCATTTACAGGTGTGGGCCAAATCACCAATATTTTAGATTTAGACTCAGCCCTAAAAGTGACCGCATTACTGATCGATGGCGGAAAAGACAATGATGGCCTCGTATCACGCTGTAGTGCCAAATTTGGTAAAACCATTCGTGATAACTACAACTGGAACCATTTAGATGAAGTTAACCAAGTGCTTGGTCTCAAAGCGCTATTTGCACCAGATCCTGTCGATGTTTATCGTCAACATGCAAACCGCCTAAAATCTCAAGGTTTATAATTTTCTTTCTTGCATAAAAAAATGCGCCAAAAGGCGCATTTTTTACAGCGTTGTAAAACAAATTATTTTGCTTTACGAGCTGGTAATTTTTCACGAATACGTGCAGCTTTACCAGACAATTCACGTAGGTAGTAAAGTTTAGCACGACGAACGTCACCTCGACGTTTCACTTCGATACCAGCAACGATTGGTGAGTGAGTTTGGAATACACGCTCAACACCGAAACCGCTAGAAATTTTACGTACTGTGAACGCAGAGTTCAAACCACGATTTTTCTTAGCAATTACAACACCTTCAAATGCCTGAAGACGTTCACGCTCACCTTCTTTTACTTTAACTTGAACAACTACTGTGTCACCAGGAGCAAAAGCAGGGATGTCTTGTTTCAACTGTGCATTTTCAACAGCTTGTACTAAAGGATGTTTACCGCTCATGGGGTATCTCCGATTATGCGAGTTAGAAGAGGTCTAATCATCGCTGGGGCTAGAGGCTAAAGCGCATAGACCCGATTGACTTTCCCTTTATGCTTGACCGCTTCAATGCATAAAGAGCCTAATATAAGATTTAAAAAATTAAACCTTGGAATCTTTTAGCCATTTCTTTTGCTGCTTGGTCAATTCAACTTTTTCAACCAACTCAGGTCGGCGTTCTAAAGTGCGTTGATATCGCTGCAAAAACCGCCATTTCTCAATATTGGCATGATGTCCTGATTTTAATACTTCAGGAACATCTAAACCTTCAAAATGGTCTGGCTTGGTATATTGTGGGCAATCTAAAAGACCATCCACAAATGAGTCTTGCACATGTGATTGTTCATCAGACATTGCACCCGGAAGTCTCCGAATCACACTATCCAATAAAACCATCGCAGGGAGTTCACCACCAGATAAAACGTAATCGCCTATTGACCATTCCTGATCAACATATTGTTGGATCAAACGCTCATCTACACCTTCATAACGACCACACAATACAATCAATCCATCATATTTGACGAAATCTTGTACCGCAGGTTCATTTAAGGTCTTTCCTTGCGGCGACATATACACCACCGGGACATGAACAGCACCCGCTTGCTTGGCAAGCTCTTTGGCACGATGAATTGCTTTCGCTAATGGCTCAGCCATCATCACCATACCTGGACCACCACCAAATGGACGCTCATCCACTCTTTTGTAGTTGCCCTCAGCAAATTCACGTGGATTGATACAATGAACTTGCACAATGTCACGTTTTGCTGCGCGCCCGCTAATACCGTAGGCTGTAATCGCTTCAAACATTTCAGGAAAAAGCGTAATGACTGCAAAAAACATCGCAGACTCCTCTATTTTCCTGCTGCGTCAATCCTTAAAGGATTAATAATCTACGCCCCAATTTACGTAGATACGACCAGCTTCGAGATCAACACGCTGTACCACATCTTTATGCCATGGAATCATTCGCTCTTCGCTATCGACACTGTCAGCAGTAGCGCGAACTACCATCACGTCGTTAGCACCTGTTTCAAACAATTCGTGGATTTGACCGAGGTTGACTTCTTGCTCATCTTCTCCAAGACCTAACACTGTTAAGCCCTTCAAATCTGACCAGTAGTACTCGTCCACGCCTGCTTGCGGCAGTTGCGATTTAGAGATCCAGATATTTGCACCAACCAAGTTATCTGCCGCGGTACGATCACTCACACCTTTTAGCGAAACAACCAAGCCTTTGCCATGTGGTTTCCAACGTTTTACATCTACTGTTTGCCAACCTGCTTTGGTCTCAATGTACCAAGGGAGGTAGTCAAAAATATTGCTCATAGGTTCTGTATTGGAATAGACCCAGAGCCACCCATTTAATCCATATGCTGAACGTAGCTGTCCAATCTGAATACGATCTTCGGGAACATTCTGTGTTGGTGTCATGGGTAACCTACTACTAATTAAGCAGTAGCTGCAGCTTTCTTAGCTTCAGCAGCTAAAGAAGCAACACGTTCTGAAGGTTGAGCACCTTGTGAAACCCAGTGAGCAAAACGGTCAGCATCTAAACGAAGTTTTTCTGCTTTACCTTGAGCTGTAGGGTTGAAGAAACCGATACGTTCGATGAAACGACCGTCACGTGCATTACGGCTATCAGTCACAATGATTTGATAGAACGGACGTTTTTTAGCACCACCGCGTGCAAGACGAATAACAACCATGATAGAACCTTATAGTTTTTACGGATTATCCCTGTACCGACCATCGATACATTTCAAACCCCTTTCATAGAGGGCGATATTTTACGTTATATTTGCGCTGAAAGAAAGATCAAATTTCAGGTTATCCACAGTTTGAATTTATCTTAGCGACCGTCCCAGTTTGAGGTGGCTGAAGGAGTACATGCTGTCGTAGTTTTAGTCCAACATTTCCATCCATTACTATTAAGAATTACACTTCCATTACCCGCTTGAACGGTACTAGATTTAGGTTCTGCAGTTAGAGTATAAGTTTGACCGCTAGGAACTAATGTAATGCTATACACAGGATTAGATGTTGGGTAATCCTTGATAGTTGTACTATTATCTAAAGTTGCACTTGTATAATTATGATGAATCACGTAATAACTCTGTAAACGCTGGGCAGTATTCATCATTTCGCTTTGTACTTCAGCTCGATTAGTACGAATTTTATACTGATTATAAGATGGATAAGCTATTGCAGCTAAAATGGCAATAATTGCTACTACAATCATCAACTCGATTAACGTAAATCCTTTTTTAAATCTTATATCTTTACCATTCATTTATACCACCAGTTTTACACTCACTATATGTCATCACAGAAAAAGTTTTATTTTTACATTTGAAACCATCACTCGTTAACAGAAAATTAAATTTTTTTCCATAAGTATCATTCGCATTTGCTTGCATTGCCCATTTTTGCCCTGTTGAACTTGTATCAACCAATTTTTTAGATGAATCAGTACCATCAACAATAGAAATTGTATAACTGGTATTCACCACTAAAAAGGCAGTATTAGCTCCAACAGCAAAACCCTGATAATTAAAATTTTTTGATTTATATCTTTCTAATTCCTGAGAAATCCTCAGCATTTCCTGCATAGCTTTGGACTCTTCCCCTTTACGCATATAAGCCTGATAACTAGGGATAGCAATTGCTGCGAAAATTGCAACAATTACTACTACTACCATCAATTCGATCAAAGTAAAACCCTTTGCCTGTTTAGTGTTCATTTTAGACATTATGTTTCCTTATGAACGTTTAGCCAGCCACTTCATTGGTTCAAAGCGAAGTGGTGTTGAATATTGTGCTGAGACTCCACTGCTTTGACCTTTACCTGTAATTGGCCCAATCTTATTATTAGCCATCCCTCCCACTACTACAGGAACAATACCAGCTCCTACATCATTACCTATACCACCGTTAGCAGTAGAATAACTGCGACCATCTGTGGACGTACCACAATTATTGCCATCTGCACCCATGCTACCAAAAGGCAAGCAATAGTTTTTGATATATGAGCGACCTTTAACCCCTGCACTACAATTAGATGAAGAGCCCTTATCTGCAGAATCAAAATAACTAGTAAACAATGTATTTTTAATTGCAGCAAAACTACTGAGTACTTTATAACGTGCTATAGATTGGGTAGATTCAATATTATCTGTACCTGTTCGACCAAGTGCTGTACCTGTTAAAGTGTGATACCAGCCATGATTTCCTGCCGAAACCATATCGGCAACTGTGGGCATAGTACCTGTAGTCGCTGTTATATCAATCATGTTGGTCAATGTAATATTTTTACTACTTAACCCATCTGTTGTCGGGTTTATCCCAGTGGTATCGCTATCATTGGCATTGGTGTATAAATCAACGCGTCCTATATCCCGGTCAAAAATACCATAAACACGATCAGGCAAACCACCATTCGTACCTGCTGTACTAGTTAAAGTGCTTTCCAGTGGATTACTAGTATTTCCCGAACCAATACTAATCACAGCAAAGCGTGTTGCACTTCCTCTCACACCACCTAAACTATATGAGGTAGTAGTAGAAGTACCCCCAGTTGTTGCTGTTGAAGACGCACTTAGACTATGCACAGTAAATGTTGGGATTTGATAAAAACGTGGTGCAGCTTTTGTCGAACGCTCTGGGTCTGAAATAAAGTTTGCAATGCGCTGAATACGTTTAACTACCATATTTTTAGTTAAAGTACCCACTGTTCCAGAAGATGCATTATCGATATCTACACGGAAAACCTGCCCACCAAGATCACCAAAATAGAGATTATCAACAAAACCGTCACTATCTCGATCAATCGCTTTAATTTCACTAACTACGCTATATTTTAAATTCGCATTATTAGTTTTTTGCGTATCGTTACTATTATTTGCTACCGTATCAGTTGCAGAACTACTTCCCCACCATAATAATGTACCCGCAGCAGGCATTGTTGTATCTATTGAACCTGTAGCTGTTTTTGCCTGCTCTGCTGCAAAAATATAAACACCATTTCCTTTAGTTGCTGTTGTATTAGATTTATAGGTTACACTGTCATAAGCAGGATCATACCCTCCACCTACAATCGTCACTAGCTGTGGTTTACCTTTCCACTTAATCCATGCAATCGTTGGCTTGGACCAACTTTGTCCCATACAATCTAAAGGTGCTGTATTGCTACAAGTTCCTGTTAAACTGACTACACCTGTTGCACTTATAGATTGTTGAGGCCCAACCTTAAATAAAAGTTTAGGGCTACTTGTCTCGATATCTTTTAAATCAAGTGCATAGTAATTATAGCCACCTCGACGCATTCCCCCATACACATTTAGCGTTGAAGCTTTAAGAGAATTACTTTCACTATTTGCCACATAGTTTGCGTAAACGGACCAGGCACCATCTATACCTTGATATAAATGATCACCTACATTTGTACTAGTTTGTAATGATTTATCAACAAAGCCATTTTTTTGACGATCAATCATTTCCTGAGGTAAAAAGGCAAATTTTTCTTCTCCTGAGTCTGCATTGACCACTTGAATTAAACCTTGATTGGTCCCAAAAAGCACATAATCTTTACGGCTTATATAATCCCCAATATTTACCCTTGTTTCACCTGAACCTGAAGCTCTAGTTGCAATCTTACTCTGTGTAGTAAAAAACAGTGGAGTTGAGTTAAGAGTTGCACCCATTTGTCGAAGTTGAGCAGCATTAGTTAAATTAGCAGGAGGCGTAGGTGCACTTATTCCAAAACCTAATAAATTCAGTAAATAAGCCCTATCTGGATCAGAACTCATTCTCAAACTTTCAGCATTATTTGTAGTTCCAGATGTATTATTTGAAGGAATTAACATTAAAGCCGTGTCTGAGTCAGTAATTGCTGAAACTGTACTTCCTGAAACTACTCTATCACTATATATTTTACGCCCTACTTCTGTTTGTACAGGTAGCTTTGCAAGTGCGCCTCCTTTAGTGGCATCAGCACCATCCGCAGCTCCTGTATTCCAATAATCCCGTGTTGAGTTAAGCAGTCCATCGGAATTCACTACATTATTTGAGTTTTTATCCTTATAAGTATTATCACTAACGCTATATTTTTTTAAATTTCCCAGCCAAATACCGATTGACTGTGTGCTTTCAATTTTTGGTTGAAATTGAGAATAATAAGCATAAGGTAGCTGCTGAGTTACATTTAATGTATCCACAGGAATTGCCGGTATTCCTGCACTAATTGAAGGCAGAGTTAACTCTAACTCTGAAACAAATTTTTCTACACTATCTATTAGATCTTCAGGATCTACGATTGGATAAAATCCACCCTCACCATAACCACCAACGCCACTCAGACTAGAATGTGCCTTCTCACCTAAATGACAAGCGTTAATCGTATCTCTGGTGATCCTAGTTTTAATACCTGCATAAGAGCCACCCCGAACAGTATATTCTTGACCAATATATGGAACCAATGCATCACACTTATAATAAATTCGGCTATTACCATTAGCATCAGTTAAAGTTTCATAAAAATTTGCTGCCGGATCCATATAAGCAACAAAGTTATTACCAAATCCCGCAATAGCAGTTTTAATATTTTTTGAGTTATTTAAAGCGGCGGCAAAGTTTCCCATTTTAAGCCAACCAAAATCGGTATTACCACTTCCTACTTGCTGAATTCCACGTGCAGTAGCTGTAGGTACAGTCGCCCCATACGCATTTGTAAACAATTCAGTAGCGGTTGTCGCCGGCACTGCAGTTGGAGCACCATTCGTTAATAAAAATATACCATTTGCATCACAAGAATCACTTACTGTCGCAGAGCTTATAGGTGACTTATATTTACGATTACTTTGTGAAGGATCTTTCGCTGTATCTGTAGAATCATCAAAACCACTGGCATTACGATTTGTAATGGGCTCAACCACATGAGTATTATTAGATTTTTTTGTCGTTGTACCTAGCATATAAGCACCAGACTCAGCCAATGCACTCGATAAGGGTGTTCTTGCCCCACTACTTAAACTTGTAATAGAAACACGCATTTTCCAGCGTTGTATGGCATCCATAACGCCAGCTGGCACTAGTATTTTTGCATTGGTTCCAAGTCCAGATCCCAATCCCACCCCAGTATCAGTATAATATGTACTGGGCCTTAATTGCCCTGGCTGATTTTGCTCGGCGGTCTTATTCGCATCAAATGTAATTTTACTTGTCTGACTAGAAAAATTTCCCGTTCCCATAACAACATTATTTGAAATCACATTAGAACTTAATAAGTCTGTCATTGCGACTTTCATCCTATCCATACGGCTGTACTTCATGCCACGAATGTATTGACGAAACTCTTCCTGAACATTAGTTGGAGCAGCCTTAAGCTGAGTAAGTGTTTGATATCTTGTATTATTAATATTAGAGACCCAATAATTATTACTAGGTCCACAGGTTTCACGCCTATATCTGTCAGTAGTGCATACTTCTCCAGCTATGGCATATCCTCTAATTTCTACTGCAGCTCCATTTGGATTACAATAAGGCATACGATACACAAACGTCCCTTTTGGGCTTCCTCCTACATTAAGTGTATTTTCACCTTGATAAACAAAATCTAGGACATCTGTTCCAATACCACCCAAATTTTTATTTGCACATTCTGGATAGTCTTCTTTGATTGAACGTGCAGGTTTACCACTTTGCTCATCATCCATACCAGCAGAGCTATCAACCATCATGATCAGATTTTTTTTCCCCTGAGCTGCTGGCTTATAAATATTTAAATCATTAGGTACAGCACCATTTACCGTCTGGGGCAATACCATCCCCATTACATATGCTATTGCCACAACTAAAGGGTGTGGTTTAAACACTATTTTTTTATTCTCTAAATTGTTCATTGCACTTCCCCAAATATTAAAAAATCAATTACATTGGTGTATTACTTTGACGATATTCAGCCACTTGTGCATTAAATGGCACATTGTAATGACTTAAGCAGTCCGCAATGGAATTACTTGTATTTAGACCATCTATAATTGAATCAGCAGGATAGTCAGTTAAACATGACTTGATTTGTGCAGAAGTCGCTGTACTTGCCATTGCTGGCATTAATGAAGTGGTGTTAATTCTGACTTTTATTGGTTGAGAAACTTGGGGAACATCTGTTCCTTCTACAAAGTTTTCTAAAGGTGCACTTGGGGTGTTATCCACTTTAATCGCAACCTGTGTCATCACTGCCTTACGCCCACTAGTATAGTTCTCGGCCACAGACGGGTCACAAGCACCTCGAGTAATTGGAGTGATTTTCTTTTTCCCGGTACCAATAGTATCAGTAGTATTGGTTAATACATTGGAAATTATCCCGACAGTATTAGTATCAAAGTTTTGTACAATAGTCTGATTAAAACAAAATACTACTTCTTTACCAATATTTTCAGGTTGAGAAGCAAAACCAACAAAGCCAAACTTACTAGCATTTAATTTCTTATATACTTCCCCAGCACCTTCAATATTAAAAAAGTAGGCATCTGAGTTACGCATAAGTAAAGCCTGTGCTTGACTGTTGGTTGATATTTTTAGAGAAGTTATACTTTCACGAATTGCTACTAAGCCAATAGTAGTCACCACTACAATTAATATTAATATTACGATTAAAGTATTACCTTTTTCTATATTTTTAAGTGCAACCATTATGAACCACTCCCCAATGCATTTCGAAAAGCAACTGTTTGTGAAATTACTTGGCGTAAATTTGAATCAATTGTATTCACAGTAACATTGTTTTTATCTAACACTGAAAAAGCAGAACCATTTCTTGTTTTAATATCTGGGTTACCGCCTACATTTTCATTTGAGCGTATTAATAAACCAATTTGTACACCACGAATACGAGGCGAAGTTCCACTCGTTGGATAACTATCTATATAACGAAAATTCTTTTGCACTAAACCATCAGCAGGAATAGGATCATTTGAAATATTATCTGCAATAACTTTATCATCACTCACTGCAAATAAAATACGCATATATTCAGTATTTCTAATGACAATTTCTCCATTCCCTCCAAAACCTACAATAGTATGAGTTCTAGGATTCCCAGTAGCATCATTTCCTGTAGGTACAGTTTTAGGGTATATACCAGCATCACAACGCAAGTTTCCGTCCAAGATAAAATATCTTTGTAACACATAACTGTTTACAGGTATTCCTGTGCCTTCGCAGTCAAATTGTCCCGTAATATCTACATAGTATTGTATTGTCAATTGATCACTGCTTATATTTGTCTTCTTACCTGTCCCCTCTGCTTCTTTTTTAGTTAATAGGTTGGCAGATCTATTGGTTAAAGTTGAAGGTAAGTTGTCGATTCCCAAAACAATACCCGCATAAGGCAGGCCACTTTTAATCACAGGTTTATCTGCTGAAAAATTGGCTTTGCGAATATCTTCGATCATATAATTAATACCGAAGTTTCCATTGTCTTGTATATCAGAGATAGCTCGCTGCAGGTTGGCACTAATTTGCGCAGTCATAAATAGCTGTATTGCTGCCGCAACTACCAATAACCCTAAAACCAAAGAGACCATTAACTCAACAAGCGTAAATCCCGAGTTAAAACGAGTAAAGTGCAACTTCGTCATATTAATATGTCTCCACAACAATACACTTCGAATTATCTTTCAACTTTCCATATAACGTACAATCATTATCACCACTTCCTTCTGTAGCCGTCGTGGTATCCCATGCAACATATATACAGCTTCGCCCACTATTTAAATTAGTTGAAGATGTAACACTCTCACCATTCTCATCTGTAGTTATAGAGGTTGCACAAGGTAAAATATTAATGGTCATACCTTGCTTATTTGCTTTATCTACTACTTGTTTTACATCCTCTATTGCCATGTTTGCACTTGTACAACTGGAACTTCCAAAACATGATGCCCATGTATGAGATGTTGTTAATGCTCTATAATCTTCCACTGCTTTTACGTAGGCGGATTTTGTTATGTCATTAGTTATTTGGGCATTGTTTTTATCTAATAATGTAAATGCATAAGGATTAATGCGAATACGTTCAGCAAAATCCCTTGCAATATTCATTGCTTGTATTTTATTTAAGGACTCATTTGCAGCATCTACTGCGCGAAGCTGCAATGCAATAAATCCTAAAACTGCAATAGCTAATAATATCAAGGAAACTAATACTTCCATCATCCCAACACCTTGTTGGGTCTTTCTGTTATTCATTAGCAAGTCCCATCACTTTTATTAGATAAAGTACCCATTCTTGTTACTGTAATAATTTTTTTTATATTCAGATGACTATTACAAATCATTAAATCACTATCCGTTGTTGCATCTTTAACAATACCGTAAGAGGTAAAAATAATTGAGGTAGGACTTGTGGAAGTTAATGCATTATTGGACCTTGCACGCCAATAAATGTGAGTATCTGTATTATTCACCGAAGATTTAGTCACATCATTTAAGGTTACGGTAACTTCTTCCCTCAATAAGACTGCTTTACTTCTAGCCTCGAATAATGTATTCGACAAATCTCTCGCAGTTAGATTTAATCTTTGTTTTTCAACCATATAATTCATAGAAGGCGCAGCCAATATGGCAATAATCGCCATCACAGCAATCGTCACCATCAATTCAATTAATGTAAATGCTTTATTTTTCTGCATACTCCCCCCAAGGCGCGCCAAACTTTACCCTATTAAAAATAATATCTATAAATTTTACAAAACCTACACAGAGCAGATAAAAGGCATAAAAAAACAGATAACTGTCATATTATAGCTATCTGTTTATTTTTTAATAAAAAATAAATTGTTAAATAGTTAACAATTTAAGCCTGTGTTACAGGAATGCGTAACTCTTTTGGTAGACTAAATGTAATATTCTCTTCTCGCCCATCCAGTTCTTTTGATGCCTGTGCACCCCAATCCTGTAAACGCTGAATCACCTGCTTAATTAAAATTTCCGGGGCGGAAGCACCTGCAGTTACCCCAATTTTAGTGTGTTCATTAAACCAGTCTTGCTGCAACTGATCGGCATTGTCCACCAAATACGCATGCTTACCCATCCGTTCAGCCAACTCACGTAATCGGTTCGAATTCGAAGAGTTCGGTGAACCCACAACCAATACAACATCACATTGCTCAGCAAGATCTCGTACGGCATCTTGGCGGTTTTGAGTGGCATAACAAATATCATCTTTGCGCGGCCCCTGAATTTCAGGGAACTTCTGACGTAAGGCATCAATGACTTTTGCTGTGTCATCTATAGAAAGCGTTGTCTGAGTTACAAACGCTACTTTTTCAGGATGCACCACTTTTAGCTCTGCAACATCTTGTTCATCTTCAACCAAATAAATCGAACCACCATTTTTGGTGTCATATTGGCCCATCGTCCCCTCAACTTCTGGGTGACCTTCATGACCAATCAAAATCGCTTCCACACCTTCACGAGCGTACTTGGTCACTTCTATATGCACCTTGGTCACCAAAGGGCAGGTCGCATCAAAAACTTTTAGCCCACGGCGTTCAGCTTCTTGTTGTACCGCTTTAGATACACCATGCGCACTGAAGATCACAATATTGTCATCAGGTACTTCATCCAGTTCATCCACAAATATCGCACCGCGTTGACGCAAGTCGTCCACCACAAATTTATTATGCACTACCTCATGACGTACATAAATGGGGGGATTAAAGCATTCCAGTGCACGGTTCACAATCGCGATGGCGCGATCAACACCTGCACAGAAACCGCGTGGATTAGCTAAAACAATTTCCATAGAATCCTCAATGCCCACTCAATTTTACGGGTATCACTTGAAATAAATGTAAACAATAGACGTCTGACTATTTTGTTTGGCGCGCGTCTGCTCTAAAATAGAGAAGATATTTTATCATATCAGGAAAAATATCATGTCGGGTCTCTTGTTTGTCGTTTCTGCTGCTTCGGGAACGGGCAAAACATCCCTCGTTAAAGCCCTGCTTGAACGTGTAAACAATTTACATGTCTCTGTTTCTCATACCACTCGTGGTCAGCGTCCTGGCGAATTAGACGGCGTACATTACCATTTTGCAAAAAAAGAAGATTTTCTATCTTTGGTAAATGAAGGTGGCTTCATTGAATATGCAGAAGTTTTTGGTAATTATTACGGTACTGCACAGCGCACAGTAAAAGAACAATTGGCCAAAGGTCATGACGTTTTACTTGAAATTGACTGGCAAGGTGCTGAACAGGTTCGTAAACTTTTTCCTGAATCTAGACAAATTTTTATTCTCCCTCCGAGTCAGTTCGATTTACGTCAACGTTTATCCAATCGTGGTACAGACTCTGTTGAAGTGATTGAACATCGCCTCAGCTGTGCCGTAGAAGATATGCAGCAATATGTTAATTTTGACTATGTCATTATTAATGATGACTTTAATAAAGCACTGCATGACTTAGAGTCTGTGATTATTGCCAATCGTCTTGTTTTAAAACAACAAGCCATGCGCCATGAAAAACTAATTGAGAAATTAATCACCCCTACGGAACAGTGATTAAAACTTGAGTCTATAAACAAAGCACCTTATACTGCACAGTCTGTTAAAAATTTATATTCAAACGAGAATTCTTATGGCACGCGTAACCGTTGAAGATTGTTTAGACCATGTAGACAACCGCTTTGAGCTTGTACTAGTGGCAAGCAAACGCGCGCGTCAATTGGCACGTCAAGGTATCGAACCTACTGTTGAGTGGGACAATGACAAACCAACCGTTGTTGCTCTTCGTGAAATCGCAGCGGGTCACGTTTCTAAAGACATTTTGAAACAACGTGAACAAGACTACCAAACTTCAAGTTTAGACCTTGCACTTTCTGCAAATAACCTAAACTTAGACGGTTTTTCTTTCCAATAAGATAAACCTGACCTTAAAAGCCTAGTTTTTAACTAGGCTTTTTTTATGGATTCTCTTTAATATTTTACTCAGAACAGTTATAACATAAGCTTAAGAAGTGCAAAGCAAGCGAAAAAGATTTTCATTTTTTTAAACTAAAAAATTGACAAGTCATGCAATATGCATTTCATTAAAGTATTAACCGTTTCATTTGTAAATCAGTAGTAAAAGGGTGTTCTATGCCAGGCCCAATGGTCAGCCAAGCCAAGCAACAGTTAAATGTGATAATCGACGCTTACCTTTCAGTAAGTGATGTCGAACGCGTGCTTGAAGCTTGCGACTATGCGGATATTGCCCATGATGGCATTACACGTAAAAGTGGCGAACCCTACATCCTTCACCCGATTGCGGTGAGCTGTATTTTGGCGCATATGCGCCTTGATGCGGAAACTTTAATGGCAGCTTTACTGCATGATGTCATCGAAGATACTGAATTTACTAAACAAGATATTACTGAAAAATTTGGTCTGACCGTTGCTGAACTGGTCGACGGCGTCACCAAACTCAGCCATTCTAGTGATAAAGAATATAATAAAGCCGCTTCCTTCCGTAAAATTCTGCAAGCCACCCTACAAGACCCACGTGTCATTATTATTAAACTGGCGGATCGATATCACAATATGACCACACTGGGTGCTTTACGCCCCGACAAACGCGCTCGTATTGCCCAAGAAACCTTTGAAATTTTTGTGCCTATGGCACGCCTTGTCGGTATGAATGAAATGGCCGACAACCTTGAACATTTGTGTTATCAAAATCTAGATTTAGATATGTATAACAATGTTCAAGAAGCTTTATTACAAACCAAACCGAAACGCTGCGAATACCAAACCAAGTGGGAAAATAACCTCACCGCCTTACTAGAACAACACCATATTTCAGGTCGAATTAAAAAGAAGAATAATAATATTGAATTACTTCGTCACTTTGTAAAAAACGATATCGATCTGCAAGAGCTCACCCATAGTCATGCCTTTGAAATTATTTTACAAAGCATTGCAGACTGTGACCGACTTGCTGATATCCTCAAAGAAAGCTTTAAAGTTCTAAATTACACCGATCATATCCGTCGCCCACTCCCTGGTGGAAACCAGTCACTGATGATGCGCTTAAAAGGTGAAAAAACTATTTTGTCTCTGACCATCCAAACAGAGCTGATGCGTAAAGCCGCGCGCTTTGGTGTGGTCCTCGGTGAAAATGCGCCACAAGCTTGTCGTTCAGCGATCCAAGCCTCCATGCAAAATTTAAACGTGTTAGTCGATGGCGCATGTGCCAAGACCACATTTAGTGAATTACTCGATTATCTACATCAAGAAAAAATTTGGGTTTATACCCCACACGGTCATTTGCATGAACTCCCTCAGGGTGCAACAGCGGTTGATTTTGCTTATTCAGCAAGCTTATTTTTGGGCAACCATGCCGTTGGTGCAAAAATTAATGGGGAAACCAAGCCCCTTTCAACACCATTACTGAGTGGTCAAGTAGTAGAAATCATCACCGATGTTCTTGCAACACCGAATCCTGACTGGCTTAGCTTTATTAACACCCAAAAAGCCCGTCGCGCATTACAAAATATCCTCCGTGACCAAGACCAAGATGAACAACGCTTAGTTGGCCAGCAAGCTTTAAATCGCGCATTAAAACTCTTTAACCGTTCTGTAAGTGATTTGACATTAGCGGATTGGGAAAATGTGCTGAATTGGCGTCATTTAAATGATAAAGAACAATTATTTGAACAGATTGCCGTGGGTGATTTACTGCCTCAATTGGTTGCCAATCATTTATATGCTCAAGACACCATTCAGTCTTCAAACTCTGCACGCTTGATCTTGGGCACAGATGGTGTCGACGTTAAATATGCGCACTGCTGTAACCCGGTTTTAGGTGATCCAATACAAGGGCATTTATCACGTCGCGGTTTGATTGTGCACCGTTCACGTTGTCATAATTTATTGCATGAGCAGCATTTACATCCTGAAAACATCATGCCTTTACACTGGACAACGGAAGACACTGAGGACATTAGTTTTACAGCCTATTTATGCTTAAACATGCTGTTAAATGATGAGCAAATTTCAGAACTGATCTATCTATGCCGTAAAGAAAAAGTGGGTGTAGAAACTGTCCGCTCACATGAAGAAAAAACCTATGTGAATATTGTTGTACACAATCGTAAACAAATTGCCGAAATTATCCGTAATTTAAGAATGCATTTTGGCTTCCCACGCATCAGTCGTTTGGCACAACCTGTTGCCATTGCTGAGCCTGCGAAAGTTGCCAGCTAACCTAACACCACATATTTATATGTGACGTGTCTGTGATGATAATAGGAGAAATAGATGTCCCGCCAGGTAATCCATACTGAAAATGCACCCGCTGCAATTGGTACTTACTCACAAGCCATTTTAGTGGGCAACACTTTGTATTTATCAGGTCAAATTGGCTTAGATCCATATAGCATGGAGCTGGTAGAAGGCATTGAAGCTCAAATTCGCCGTGTATTCGACAACTTAAAAGCGGTATGTGAAGCTGCAGGTGGTACGTTAGCCGATATCGCTAAGCTGAATATTTTCCTCACTGACCTTTCTAACTTCCAATTGGTCAACCAAATTATGGGCGAATATTTTGCTCAACCCTACCCAGCACGCGCAGCACTCGGTGTAGCAAGCCTACCAAAGGGTGCGTTAGTTGAAATGGATGGCGTGGTGATTATTAATCAATAAGTTAGTAAACATCGCTTAAGCCCTTCACTAAATATCACATTCTAAAAGAACAAAAGCCTCACATGGAAATCTGAGCATTACTCAGATTTCCGTTTAAATGACATTTTTTATTCAAAAACTCAATCACCTTAAAAGCATTTTTAAATGATTTTTATTGACAAACGATAATAATTATCAATAATATTACTTATCCCATTTATTCACTTGGTTTGATTTCATGTACGTTTGTTTGTGCCGTGGTATTACTGATCAAGACATTAAAGATGCAATTGCCAATGGTGCAGAAAGCTATCGTGAAGTTCGCGATATGCTCGATTTAGGCACCTGTTGTGGTCGCTGTGCTCCTGAAGCACGCATGATCATCAGTGATGAAGTTGCACAAATTGCAGCCCGTATCGCAATTGCTGCTTAAATATTCAAGATAAACATAAGCAAAAAATAAATGATCTTCAGATCATTACTCCTCCCCCGCCTTTGACTCTGGCGGGTTTTATTTTTATAAGCACTTCAACTGATTGCGATTTTCATTTGCTGTTCAATAAATTACTCGCCATTCACATAACAGTTCGATTAAGATAAGTCTTATACGCTTCTGATTCAGAAGTTTTGCAACATGGAATGGAGTACGTGCATGAAAGGCAATCGTGATGTTATTAATCAGCTGAATCAGGTGCTTTATCACCATCTCACTGCGATTAACCAATATTTTCTACATTCACGCATGTTCAATGATTGGGGAATTGAACAACTCGGTTCTGCGGAATATAAAGAATCTATTCGCCAAATGAAGCATGCGGATAAGATCATAGAGCGTATTTTATTTCTAGAAGGGCTGCCAAATTTACAACATTTGGGCAAACTTTATATTGGTCAGCACACTGTTGAAGTGTTGCAATGTGACGTTCGCAAAGTCAAAGAAAATATCGAAGCGATCCAGAAATCAGTTGAACTTGCCGAATCTGCAATGGATTATGTGACACGTGACTTGCTACAAGAAATTCTTGAAAAAGAAGAAGAATATTTAGATTGGACAACAACTCAACTCGATTTAACTGAAACAGTAGGTATTGAAAACTACATTCAAAGCCAGATTTAAACTTAAAATCAATCAATAGAAAAGCCAGCAAATGCTGGCTTTTCTATATGGAATTTATCTGGGCATATCCTGAACTAACTCTTCATAACTGAGTTCGGTTTTCTGAATGACCTTCAGACGTTGCAGCTGATGCTTGGCTTCATCTTCATAACCATTAAAAGCTAGCAGTTTGGCATATTTAATTAGGTTATATTTAGTTGGATAACTTAATACCATCTGCTCACCTGCTTGAATCTGTTCAGGGGATGCTTTGCTATAAGGGTTAAGACGAATCCAATCAATACGATGATTAAACTCTGTTAACACATAGATTGGCTGCTGATTGGTGATTTTTTCGGGCTGTTGCTCATAACGAATACTTTGACCAAGTTTTGGCACAGCGACATCATAATCCCGATAGATCACGATCAATAACAGTAGTCCAAACCCAAAAATGATTTTCATTGCTATAGCGGGCAAGGTCACGGTTTTGATATTCGGATTTTGGGCTAGAACAGTACCTAAAATAAAACCTACTGGTAAAAGGAAATAGGCATAGTGCTGTGGAAACTCAAACATGGCATGTGTAATAAATGCCCCGATCATCAAGATTCCAATCACAGATTCTGATGTGTTAACCCATCTTTGCAACTGATAACCCAAATAACCGAAATAGGCCAGAAATGGCAGACCGATGATCAGTCCATTCCACAGCAAGAAATCAATAATAAAGTTATGTGCACTGCGAATCCAGACTGGACCTTGCACCGTATCACTGATCGAGACAAAGGCAACACTGGTCTGATACCAGCCATATCCAAACCATGGTTGTGCCTGAATTGCCGCTAGCATTTGCTGCCAGATCGCTAAACGAGACATATCGCCTGTTGCACGAGCAACTACATCACGGCTTTGTACCACCTGGGCATCCATAACCTGTGTTGCCAGTTGACTTAGCAATGGGAAAGCGACAATACAAGAAATAAATAAAATAAACCAAGCAATACTGTAATACCATTTCAGGCGGATCACGCCTTTGTATTGGTAGAAAGCTAAATAAAGGATAATCGCAATCGCAGCCACCCAAGCAGTACGTGACTGACTTAACGCCACTCCCATAACAATCACAGCAGCACAAGCAAATAGCCATTTGGTCTGGATTTTTTTCTTTTCATAGAGGTACAAACAGCTCATCAAAGCCATGACTAAAAAAGTTGCCATATTATTGGGTTGGGCAAAGTTGGCATAAGGTCGCTGGTTGCCACTAATATTGACCATGCCTGGCAATATTGAATCCAGATTAGACCACTGACACAGCGCAATTAAACCCGTAATCGTCCCTGAAGCTAAAAATACATAACTTAGATTAGTAAAGGTTTCTTCCCGGTTATAATTTCCTGTTGAAAGGTTATAACCTAATATACTTGCGAGCCAAAAGCTAAAGACAAAAATAAAGCCCATCATGGCAGTACTGAAGAAAAATACCTGTCCCAGAAAGAATTGAGCAAGAGGAACACAGGCCAGTAACAGCAATGGCAGACTCACTGCTGGAATTTTGAGTTTATCTTTTAGACAAATAGCAGCAATCGCGAAGAGTGCAAAGAAGGCATAAAGCTCACCTGTATACGTAACCCAAGGCCTGTAATGAATGGGCATAAGCCATGCAAGGGAGATGAGGATTGCTGCGATGAGGGCGAGCGTGAATTTCATGAGAACTTTAAGAAAAAGAAATTTGAAATATAATAGTCAAATCTACTTTGAATATATATTATTATAATTAATAAAATGATAAAAATTGAATAAATTTCGAATAGTTAATTATAAAAATATATAAGAATAATAAATAATTTCAGTTAATTAAAAAATCATTCATTTATTAGATTTCTTTTATAAATCAAAAAATAATTGCATTATTTGATAGATATTTATTCTCTAATTTTCTGAGAATTCAGACATAATCTGCGGATAAAATACATTGACTCAAAGAAGCTTTCTGAAGCACGGATTAAGCGGTATACGGGCATCTCATGGTCAATCTTCGATTTAATAGTTGAGCAATTAAAGAAGCAAATTCCATCAAAAGGCAGACTACCCCAATTGAGCATATAAGATCTGATACTCTTAGGCTTAAGCTACTGGCGTGAATACTGTACGTTATTTCATGTGGCTACGAGTTACGGAATTTCAGAGCCAACAGCTTCAAGAATTGTACGTCATAGCGGAGATTGCCTGATCTAATCAAATCTGTTTAATTTACCGAAGCAGAAGGGACTGACTGGAATGTAGTGATCGTAGATGCCACAGAAATTCCAATACAAAGACCTTTAAAAAACAGGAGAGAAGCTATAGTGGTGAGAAAAAGGTCCACACCTTTAAGATATAGGTCTTCATTCATTACAAAACTCAGCAAGTACGGAGTTTATTTGCTGATTGTGGTGCAGTGCATGATTTCATGCTACTCAAACGAAATTTAAACCAGATTCCTTTTGGGACTCTTATCCTTGCAGATAAAGATTATCAAGGGTATTTATAGCTTGTATCTAAATAGCTTATTACCATTATAAGCCAAAAGGCGCTGTAAATTGGATCCTAAGCTAAAAATTTATAATCAAGAAATCAATAAAAGAAGAATTGGGATTGAGTATGTATTTTGTAGTTTGAAAACTTTCAAAATCCTTGTTGAACGATATCACAACTGAGGCAAAAGACTAGGGTTGAGATTTAATTTAATTGCTGAAATTTATAATCTGGAACTAAGTAAAAAAATGACTTATGAAAGAAGTCTATTAAATTTTTTATTTAAAAAACGCACCTAATTAGATGCGTTTTTTAAAGTTACAATTATAAAATAGGATCACATGTAGTAGGACGTACCGAATTATCTAGGTCAGATTTACAGCTCCAGCTACCACTACCATTACTTGCAACTGTATAAATAAATTTTACTTCTTTATCTTTAAGTTTATCATTTAAACCTGAACTAAATTTTGCAGTTAAAGTACATGAACTATCTGCAACAGTTGGAGTGATGCTTTGAACATACTTACCAGTTAGTGTATATCCATTACTAGTATGTAACACACCAGCAGGTTTTGCTTGTCGAGTAATCACATTATTAGCGTCTTTTTGTTCTGTAACAGCATCTGCAGCACTACATGCTGTAGCTATTCCAGCTGTGCCACTTACATCTACAATTGCAGTTTTAAGACCACCTAACAAGTTCACAGCTTCAGCAGCTTGTGCTTTTGCTGTATAGTTTTGATAAGCAGGAATCGCAATTGCAGCCAAAATACCGATAATTGCAACAACAATCATTAATTCAATAAGGGTAAAACCCTTTTGTACTGTATTCATAACATTCTCCACAAATGTTTTTTTGTTTATTTATAAGCTTAAGCAAATGCTAATTTAGCCTATTTTGTATTTAGCACTAAACATGCCAACTTTTATTATAATAATTTTGACAGAAAAAACAGTAGTTTAAAAAAATATTTTTCAATTTGTTGTTTTTGGGTTTCATTTTGTGTAACTAACTGACAAAAATTGTCATTTATTTGACTAAAGTCACCCTAGAATGATGGGCTTATTTCCCAATTCATTCTTTAAATCATCCATTTTTCGATCATAGTATTGATTTAAAATTTCTCCTATCTCCTTGACACCCAAAATCACCCCATTCTTATACTTCTGTTGCTTCAACTGTTGAATAATATTTTCACAAATCTGCTCCCAAACTTCTTGTGTAGTTGCCTGCTTAATTCCCCGGTCAATCACAATTTCCACTTTATGATCACAGAGGTTCAAATATAAAAGCACGCCACTATTATGCTCTGTATCCCACACACCCAGTTCTGCAAAAAGTTGACGGGCACGACACAGCGTATCTTGGTAATAAGCAGAACGGGAAGGCAGACACCCTTCAATCACGACCTGAATTTCCCCCACATGCCCATGCTCGGCTTCTTCTACAGCTAATGCAATCGCATGCTGATCCTGCTTGGAGAAAAACCGCTTGGTTGCAGGCATATAAAAGAAGTGCTTAAGCCAGCGCTTAAAACTTGGTTGAGCATGTTCTTCCAGCTTAGGCTGCGTGACAATATCTGTTGTATCTGTAGTTGTTACCATGAGCCTGATGCTCCTCCCCCACCAAAACCACCGCCGCCTCCACCGAAGCCGCCGCCTCCAAAACCACCACGTCCACTACCACCGCCACGACCTCCACCTGCCATAAAGGCATGCAGGATTAACTGAGCAAGTGAGGTCACGAGCAAAAAGAAAACTCCAGCACCTATTAATAGGCTAGCGACCAATCCCATGCCATTGACCAATCCAGCTGCAGTTCCAGCCACTGCAGCAGTGGCCGCACTCAGCTTCCTGCCAAAGATCATGGAACCAATGACACCAGCGACGATAATAAAAATAACCGAACCAAAAGTCGCTTGAGATGCTTGCTGCGCTTTATAAGCCTGTTCCTGACGTTCTTTAAGCTCAGCCGCTGCTTGGGCTGCAATTTCTGGATCCAGATTTAAAATACGCTCGATTTCTGCCAGTCCCGCATCTATCCCTTGCGCATACTGACCCTGCTTAAACAAAGGTGTAATTTTGTTATTAATAATTCGTCCGGCCACAATATCTGGCAGAACGCCTTCTAACCCATATCCAGTTAAAATCTGGATACGACGGTCATTTACAGCAATGGTCATTAACAGACCATTATCATGTTCTTTTGATCCCAGTTGCCAGCGATCTGCCACACGCATGGAATAGTCAAAAATATCTTCCTGGCCCGTGGTAGGGACAATCACTACTCCGATTTGAGCCTTACCTGCCTGATAAAGATTGATGATTCGTTGACTAAGTTGTTGTTTTTCTGCTGCCGTTAATAAATTTGCCTGATCAATGACTGGCTCATTCATGCTGGGCAAGTCGCGCTGAACCTGACCTTCTGCCATATCATTGGCAATTTGGCGCTGCGGTGCTGTATCTGCAGATTCTACATTTTGATCCGTAGTATTCGTTTTAGGCTGCAAAATTTCACGTGCAACAATCACTTCTTCTGTATCAGTTGCTGTTGCTGTTTCACTCCAGGCAGGATTCATCAGGCTCATAATGAGGCTGAGAAATATACCTGTACAAAGTTTTACAGTGCTCGTATGCATCATTGCAGCCACCTTATTAGCAGATTACCCAAGATCAGGCTTATTCAAATGAAACCTTAGGTGCCTGTTGTGCACTCTGCTCTGCACTAAAGTTTGGCTTGGTATCCATCCCAATGACTTTGGCAGTCATCACCTGCGGGAATTGACGTGCATAAGAGTTAAAATCTTGTACAGTCGTAATATAACGGTTACGCGCTACCGCAATACGGTTTTCAGTACCCTCAAGTTGTACCTGCAGGTCACGAAACTGCTCATTAGCTTTCAAATCAGGATAATTTTCGGTTACGGCCAATAAACGCGATAAGGCACTCGTCATTTGTGCCTGAGCTTCCTGATAACGCTGGAACAGTTCAGGATCTTCCAGCACTTCACGATCAACTTTTAAGCCTGCCACATTGGCACGTGCCTGAGTCACTTCAGTCAATACCTGCTCTTCATGCGCTGCATAGCCTTTCACCACATTCACCAGATTCGGCACCAAGTCAGCACGGCGCTGATACTGGTTTTGTACTTCAGACCATGCCGCAGTTACTGCCTCATCCTTGACTTGTAAGGTGTTATAGCCACAACCTGTAAGCGTCAGGGTACTGGCTAACATCAGAGCAATGAAAGATTTTTTTAATACAGGGATCATCTTTTATCCTCAATTCTTTATTGATATTTATTTAATAAATTTGATTTTAAACATATTTTTCTCATTTTTTGTTAATTTTTATAATTTTTTACTTATACCGTTTTTATTCCTTCTGTTCTGCTTCAGAGCTACGAATTAATATTGGATATATTGATAAGTTTAAATCCATATTTATTATAACTACTTAGAACTAAGCTGAATAAATTAGTAAAATGAAGAAAAATAAAAAACCCGCCGAAGCGAGTTTTTTGAATAAATCCAATGCAATCACTGGCATGTCATGACTTAAACATCTAAGTAGTCAAGAATACCTTCTGCAGCTTGGCGACCTTCCCAGATTGCGGTTACCACAAGGTCAGATCCACGGACCATATCACCGCCGGCAAAAATTTTCGGATTCGATGTTTGGAACTTAAATTCTTGCTGTTCAGCAGCAATGACGCGACCTGAACCATCCATACTAATGTTTGATGTAGTAAACCAATCTGCAGGACTGGTACGGAAACCGAAGGCAAGCAATACTGCATCTGCTGGTAAAATTTCTTCTGAACCCGGAACTGGTTCAGGGCTTCGACGACCGCGACTATCAGGTGCACCTAGCTGTGTAGTCACAACTTTAACACCCGTCACTTTGCCATTTTCACCTACAATTTCAATCGGCTGACGATTAAATTGGAAATCTACGCCTTCTTCTCGCGCATTTTTCACTTCACGACGTGAACCCGGCATGTTTTCTTCATCACGACGGTAGGCACAAACAACCGATTCAGCACCTTGACGGATCGAGGTACGGTTACAGTCCATCGCGGTATCACCACCACCCAGAACAATCACTTTTTTGCCTTCCATGCTGATGTATTCAGATGGATCTTTTTCCCATCCTTGCGTACGGTTGACATTGGCAATCAAGAAATCCAGTGCATCATGCACACCAACAAGGTCTTCACCCGCGAAACCGCCCTTCATGTAGGTATAAGTTCCCATACCCATGAATACAGCGTCGTAATCAGCCAGTAGCTGATCAATGGTCACATCTGTACCAATTTCAGTATTTAGACGGAATTCAACGCCCATGCCAGAGAAAATCTCACGGCGACGTTTCATTACGTCTTTTTCCATTTTGAATTCTGGAATACCAAATGTCAGCAAACCACCAATTTCAGGACGTTTGTCGAATACAACTGGCTTCACACCATTACGTACAAGAATATCAGCACAGCCAAGGCCAGCAGGACCTGCACCAATAATCGCAACTTTTTTGTCTGTCCACTTAACGTGTGACATATCTGGACGCCAGCCCAATGCAAAGGCTGTATCGTTAATGTATTTTTCAGCATTACCAATGGTGACTGCACCAAAGCCGTCATTTAGCGTACATGCGCCTTCACATAAACGGTCTTGTGGGCACACACGACCACAAACTTCAGGCAATGTGTTGGTTTGATGACACAATTCTGCCGCTTGGAAAATGCGACCTTCTGCAATCAGTTTTAACCAGTTTGGAATGTAGTTATGTACTGGACATTTCCATTCACAATACGGGTTACCGCAACCTAAGCAGCGGTGTGTTTGGTTTTTTGCAACTTCAGCTGTAAACGGTTTATAGATTTCCACAAATTCTGCTTTGCGGACAACTAGATCTTTTTTCTCTGGATCTTGGCGTGCTACATCCAGGAACTGAAAGTCATTATTTAGGCGCTCTGCCATGTCTCTCTCCGTGGGTAGGTGTAAGCATGTTTGGACTTACACCTGCCTATCAAATCTGCAGTAGTGGAATTATTGTGGATCAGCTTGAGTTGTTTTCAACAAAGTCTGCAAATTAGCAGCTTTTGGTTTCACAAGCCAGAATTTGCGGCTATAGAAGTCAAACTCATTGCGGATCTTATACGCCCAAGCACTACCTGTTTCTTTAATATGTTCATCTAAGATACGGCATAAGAACTCTTTGTGTTCTTCCATCGATTCTGTAGAGATACGGTTCAATTCAATCAGTTCATGGTTGTAATGGTCAACAAAGTCATTGTCGAGGTCGAGCACATAAGCGAAACCGCCTGTCATACCCGCACCAAAGTTATGACCCACTTTACCCAATACAGTCACGATACCACCTGTCATGTATTCACAGCAGTGGTCGCCTGCCCCTTCAATCACAGCAAACGCACCTGAGTTACGTACTGCAAAACGCTCGCCTGCTGTACCTGCTGCAAACAATTTACCGCCTGTTGCACCATATAAACAGGTATTACCAATGATTGCAGTATTTTGCGTTTGGAACGGTGAACCTTTCGGTGGGAAGATCGAGATACGACCACCAGCCATACCTTTACCCACGTAGTCATTCGCATCACCTTCTAGGCTGATGTGTAAACCACCGGCGTTCCAAACACCCAATGACTGACCTGCAGTCCCTGTTAATTTAACTTTAACAGGGTGCGCTTCCATGCTGAGGTTGCCATAACGTTTTGCAATCTCACCTGAAATACGCGCGCCAATTGAACGGTCACAGTTACCAATAGTGAAACCGTATTCACCGCCTGTACCAGCTTCAATCGCTGGCAGCATTTCAGCTACCATTTTCTCAGCCAATAAGCCTTTATCGAATGGTGCATTACCTTGTACTTCACAGTACTGTGCTTTGCCTTCAGCCGCAGGATGCGATTGGAGCAATGCGCTCAAATCAAGGTGTGCATGTTTTTCAGTTTCACCCGGAAGCATTTCCAGTAAATCTGTACGACCAATCAAATCTTTGAGGCTAGACACACCGAGTGCCGCCAACCATTCACGGGTTTCTTCCGCAATAAAGTGGAAGAAATTGATCAGCATTTCAGGCTCACCGATATAGTGTTCCTGGCGTAAATGGTCTTGCTGAGTTGCAACACCAGTCGCACAGTTGTTTAAGTGGCAAATACGTAGGTATTTACAACCCAATGCGATCATTGGCGTAGAACCAAAACCGAAACTTTCAGCACCTAAAATCGCTGCTTTTACAACGTCTAGACCTGTTTTCAAACCACCATCAGTTTGTACACGTACTTTACCACGTAGGTCATTTACGCGAAGTGCTTGATGCGCCTCGCTCAGACCAAGTTCCCATGGTGAACCTGCATGGTGAATTGAAGAAAGTGGAGAAGCCGCTGTACCACCGTCATAACCAGAAATGGTAATGAAGTCTGCGTATGCTTTTGCTACACCTGCCGCAATCGTACCGACACCCGGCTCAGAAACCAGCTTAACGGACACCATCGCCTGTGGGTTAACCTGTTTTAAATCGAAAATTAACTGTGATAAATCTTCGATTGAGTAGATGTCGTGATGCGGTGGCGGAGAAATTAATGTCACACCCGGCACTGAGTAACGTAAACGTGCAATTAAGCCATTCACTTTACCGCCCGGCAACTGACCACCTTCACCTGGTTTTGCACCTTGCGCCACTTTAATTTGAAGGACTTCTGCAGAAGTTAGATATGCAGGGGTCACACCAAAACGGCCAGATGCAATTTGTTTGATTTTCGAGTTACGAATAGTGCCGTAACGCGCTGGGTCTTCGCCACCCTCACCTGAGTTCGAGCGACCGCCAATGGTATTCATTGCGATTGCAATAGCTTCGTGCGCTTCAGGTGACAAAGCACCTAAAGACATCCCAGCCGAGTCAAAACGTGGCAGAATTTCTTCAACGGATTCAACTTGATCGAGTGCAATCGATTGATCTGTTTTCAGCTTGAATAAGTCACGAATCGTCGCAATTGGACGGTTATTCACTAGCTCTGCGTATTCTTTAAAGTCCGCATAATTACCAGAACGCACAGATTTATGCAGCGCATTGATCACGTCTGGATTAAATGCGTGATATTCCTTACCGAATACAAACTTCAGCATACCGCCTTGATCGATTGGCTTACGTGATTTCCACGCCAAATCTGCCAATTTTTTCAAGTCATTTTCTAGATCAGAGAATGTTGCGCCTTTAATACGGCTCGGTACGCCAGTAAAGCATTTTGCAACCACTTCATCAGAAAGGCCGACCGCTTCAAACAGCTGACCGCCACGGTAAGAGGCAACAGTAGAAATACCCATCTTAGAAAGTACTTTCAATAAGCCTTTCTCAATACCTTTACGGAAGTTCGCTTGCGCATGAATTGGGTCACCCAACAATTCGCCTTTCGCGATCAAGTCATTAATCACGTCATATGCAAGGTAAGGATAGATCGCTGTCGCACCGAAACCAAGAATCACCGCAAACTGGTGTGCATCACGTGCTAAACCAGTTTCGACAATAATGTTAGCATCGGTACGAAGACCCACATTGATTAAATAATGGTGAACCGCACCAGTTGCCATCAATGCATTTGCAGGTAAGAAACCTTGACGGATTTTCTTATCAGACAATACAAGTAATGTCTTTCCATCGCGAATCGCTTGCGCAGATTCTTCACAAATACGCGCGATGGCAGCTTCTAAGCCTTCATTTTCTGCATAGTTCAGGTCGATATCTGCAATCTCGTAACCTTTACGACCAAGGGTACGGATTTGATGCATTTTCGAATTTGACAGTACTGGGCTTGAAATGATCAGACGATCTGCATGCTCTGGACCTTGTTCAAATACATTTTGTTCACGGCCGAGGCATGTCTCTAACGACATTACGATCGATTCACGTAATGGATCGATTGGCGGATTCGTAACCTGAGCGAACTGCTGACGGAAGTAGTCAGACACATGGCGCACCTGACGAGACAATACTGCCATTGGCGTATCATCACCCATTGAGCCCACGGCTTCCTGACCACTTTCAGCGATTGGACGAAGCAATTGGTCACGTTCTTCAAATGTCACCATGAACATTTTTTGTGAAGCTTTCAGGTCATCGCCTTTTAAGCCTTGATCACATAAATATTCTTCCAGCTCTGGACTGCCTTGTACACGTACTGAGTTTTCACGTAACCACTGACGGTACGGACGCATACGTTTGAGGTGATTACTCACATCTTGAGTATCGAGCATTTTGCCGGTAAAGGTATCGATCACCAAAATTTGACCCGGACCGACACGACCTTTAGATACAACGTCTTCAGGTTCATAACCCCAAACACCAATTTCTGATGCCAAGGTGATGTAACCATTTTTGGTAATTACCCAACGTGCTGGACGTAAACCATTACGGTCAAGCATACAAATCGCATGACGACCATCTTGAATTACCAGACCTGCTGGACCATCCCAAGCTTCCATATGTTTCGAGTTGAATTCGTAGAATGCACGTAAGTCAGCATCTATAGTTTCAACGTTTTGCCACGCTGGTGGAACCAACATGCGTAGCGCACGAAACAAGTCCATACCGCCACCAACAAGGATTTCCAGCATATTGTCTAAACTTGAAGAGTCCGAGCCTGTACGGTTTACGATTGGATTCAGCTCAGTTAAACCCGGCAATAATGGGTTTTCAAATTTTGGTGTACGTGCCATCGCCCAGTTACGGTTTGCAGTAATGGTATTGATCTCACCATTGTGTGCTAAGTAACGGAACGGCTGAGCCAATGGCCAACGAGGCAAGGTATTAGTTGAGAAACGCTGATGGAATACCACGATGTGTGACTTTAAACGCTCATCAGCAAGATCGGTATAGAAGTCAGCAATCGCTGCTGGCATCATCAAACCTTTATAGCTGATCACAGTTGAGCATAAAGTAGTTACATAGAAGTATGGGTCAGCAGTCAGCTGTTGTTCTGCACGACGACGTGCCATCACCAACTTACGGTTGAATTCAACCTCTGAAACACCCATTGGGCAATTCACGATAATTTGTTCAAATGCAGGTAATGACTGCATCGCGATTGAACCCAACGCATCGTTATTGGTTGGCACAACACGCCAAGCGATGACTTTACAGCCTTCGTCTTCGATTTCTTTGGTTAAAATTTGTTTTGCATGTGCGGCTAATGCAGGGTCTAGATTTAGAAATACCGTACCCACAGCAAAGATTTCACTCAATGTAATGTCACTGAGTTTTTTCGCTTCTTCACGGAAAAATTCTTTTGGCATAGCAAGGAGCAGACCGCAGCCGTCACCGGTTTTGCCATCTGCGGCAATACCACCACGGTGGGTCATACAACTTAAACTATGCATGGCGGTTTTGACGAGATCATGGCTTGCATCACCCTGCATATGGGCGATTAAACCGAAACCACAGTTATCTTTAAACTCATCCGGTTGGTATAAACCTTGAGCGGGAGCTACAGTATTAGGCGATGGCATGTGCATAGCGTACCCTTCTTTTCTTTACAGCTCTTTCGAGCACTTAACAAACTAATTTCTTGTTGCGATTCGTCTTAACTTACTCACATGAATTGTTCTGTCGAGCAAAATTATTTCTTATTCACACCCTTAAGATAAACCGAATCCATCTTTGATGCATGAATAAAAAGTCAAATTTTCTGCTTTTGCAGTTCAGATCAGGGATAACGACTGGATTAATGACTTCGCACTTTTATCGAATCATTTTCGCGCCAAAACAGGGAGAAAAGTTCAATTTACGCACCAATTAAGCAATTTATATGCCAACTTGATGCATTTTCCGCTAAGATGGCTGATTACAAGCATTTTTTAGTTATAACAAATAATTTAAATTATTCTTTTATACTTTTATGCACTTTTTCTGTGCAGTTCAAGCTTTTCCTAAGACGTCTTGCGCTATTTTAGAACTAATTAAATGGATCGGTTACTTCTTGCTCTACCGGTGCAGGTTTTGGACGTGGTGCATCTACACTACTTTGTGATTTTTGCACATCAATCACATTTCCTTCAGCATCACGACGAGTCACCGTAGTACTTGTCGTTGCATTAGTGGGTGTTGTTACCGTCGCTGCAGTCGCCGCTTTTCGTGCGGCAATTTGCGCTTCGTCAATTTTCGGTAAAGGCACAGATTTTAATTTAACAGCATATAACTTTTGACTCGACGACATTTCTTCTGTGCCCAAATCATTCACATATGCTTGATATTGTTTAAATTCCACAACTTCAGGTTTGATTGAAGCAGGCAAAGCGATGTTGAGGCTCGACATTGCAGCTTTGGCATCATTTTGCGACGAATATGGTCCAGTTAAAATGACGTATTGCTCAGGATGGTCTTCACCAGAAAGACGTAGATAAATAAATTTATGACGCTCAGGCTGCTTGCGTAAGAAGCTTTTTAAAATATCTTCTTCAGAAACCCGAAATAATTCAACACCATAAAGCTTGGCAGAGTCATTAATAAATTTAGTGCCGCGAAATTCTGGCTCATGTTGAGCTGTAGCAACCACACGGGTCGTCATATCAAGTGGACGTACTTCTTCATTTAATGCACCAAGATGGGACATTGCTGCCACTTTCTCTGGCTGAATTTGCAAATCCACTTCGGTTTCAGCTTGCTTTTCAACTTCAACCAATTCTTTGGTATCTGTAATCGCCCAGAAAACCAATGCAGCGAACAGACACACAGCTCCACCCACCAACCATGCGTAGTGATGAACTTTTTGCCATTGAGACTGCCGCGCTGCCATGATGTACCTACTCTGCCTGATTTGCCAAAATTGCCTGTTTCATTAACTCAACATCAAACTCTTTGGTGATGATGGCCTGACCTAATGATTTCAGTAAAATAAGTCGTAATTGCCCATTCAATACTTTTTTATCATGGGACATATACGCCAAAAACTCCTCTAGCGGAATTTTAGGGCAAACTATCGGTAATTGTGCACGTAAAATGATTTTTTTTGTACGCTCTAAATCTTCAACTGTGATCCAGCCCATACGATGGGACAAATCTGCAGCCATTACCATTCCTGTTGCAACAGCTTCACCATGCAACCATTCACCATATCCTAAGTACGATTCAATCGCATGACCAAAGGTATGACCCAGGTTTAATAACGCACGTTCGCCTTGTTCTTTTTCATCATTGGCCACAATACGCGCTTTATGGGCACATGAACGATAAACCGCTTCAGCCAACAAAGTTGCATCACCTGCAACTAAAGCATCCATATGCTGTTCAAGCCAAGTTAAGAATTCAACATCACCCAACAACGCATATTTGATCACTTCAGCCAAACCTGCAGAAAGTTCACGCGCTGGCAAAGTTTTTAATTGCGCCATATCCGCAAGGACCACTTGGGGTTGCTGAAAGGCACCGATCATGTTTTTACCTAGTGGATGGTTAATCCCTGTTTTGCCACCAACACTGGAATCCACTTGAGAAAGTAAAGTCGTCGGTACTTGAATAAAATACACACCACGTTGATAGCATGCAGAGGCAAAACCGGTCATATCTCCAATAACACCACCACCTAATGCCAAAACCGTACAATCGCGGTTAAAGCCTGCTTCGAGCAAGGCATCAAAAATTAAATTCAAATGGTCTAAATTTTTATACTTTTCACCATCAGGCAAAATACATGTCGCAACAGTTTTCCCTAATGCCTCAATTGCTTCTACATAACGTTTTAAATAGAGCGGGGCAACAGTGGTATTAGAGACAATCATCACTTGTTTACCCTGAATATAAGGCTCAAGTAAAGTTTGTGGATTAAGGTCACTCCCAATAAAAATAGGGTAGCGACGATCACCGAGTTCAACATGTAAGGTTTGCATGAATTTAACCTTTTCTAACGAGATATATTTTGTGAAACAATTAAATTAAAAATTTTTTGCGCAAGATCTCTCGCGGCACCTTGATTGGTTTCAATAATATAGTGCGCGACTTCACGATAAAGCGGATCACGGGCAGCCAATAAATCTCGTAGCTTTTGCTCTGGATTTTCCACTTGAAGAAGTGGGCGATTTTTGTCGCGGTAGGTTCGTTGTAACTGAATTTCCACCGGAGTATATAGATAAACAACAATACCACGTTGTTTTAAAAATTCACGATTTGGGGGCTGAGTCACAGCACCACCGCCAGTCGCCAAGACCAGTTGTTTCTTTGCAGTTAACTCATCAATGACATTCGTTTCACGACTTCTAAAGCCTTTTTCCCCTTCCTTTTCAAAAATCCAAGGAATGGTCGCACCTGTTTTACGTTCAATTTCATGATCACTGTCTAGAAATTCACGTCCTAACAATTCTGCTAAATGTCGCCCTACGGTTGTTTTTCCTGCCCCCATCGGCCCTACCAAATAGATATTTGGTAGGGTTTCAAACTCTTTGCTTGGCAAGGAGTCACCTATTTCTTTTGTTAAATTGAAAATATATTAATGATTTCTGGTAACACTGTCATTAACAATTCGCGGAGTAACAAAAATCAGTAACTCATTTTTTGCATCGCTTTTCAAATCTTTACGGAATAAGCGACCTACATAAGGAATATCACCTAAGAACGGTACTTTAATTTGCTTACTTTGTGTTTCCTGATTAAAAATACCGCCGAGCACAACAGTTTCACCATTGTTGACTAAGACATCGGTATTAATTTCATTTTTATTCAGGATAATTTCACCATTTTGTGCATATCCTGCTGGTGAGTCGCTCTTGATATTCAGCTTCATTTGCACTTTACCATCTGGAGTAATGCTAGGCGTGACATCCAAACTTAATAAAGCTTCTTTAAACTCGGTAGAAGAAGTTGCATTTGAACCTGTACCCGTTGTGGTTTGATACGGAATTTCTTGACCTGATGCAACTTTGGCAGGTTGTTTATCCGCTGTCAGTACCTTAGGTGTAGAAATGACTTCACCATAACCATCCGCTTGTAAAGCAGAAAGCTCTAAATCCAACATAAAATCAGAAAGACTAATTAAGCCGAACGCAATTCGACTGGCACCTGCAGTAGTCACACCTAAGTCCACGTTTAAGTTACTTGGACGTTGAATCGTATATTTACCATCATCATCCGGTGTTTTTAAGTCCCAAAGCGTAGTATCACTACCACCCACCAATAAATGGTCATTTTGGTTAATACCTTGAGACAAGAGACCCCATTTCACACCCATTTCTTTGGTAAAGTCGGTAGAAGCTTTTACAATACGTGCTTCGACCATGACCTGCTTGACTGATACATCAAGCAAATCCACCATCTTACGAATCTGATCAATGTTTTGCGCGGTATCATTAATAATCAGTGTATTTGTACGCGTATCTGCAGAAATCGTGCCTCGGGGACTTAACAAATTACCCCGATCATCATCAGCATTATTACTATTATTTGACGAACCGCTATTACCCGCAGTTTTAGACTGCGTAATCAGTTTCTCAATATCAGCTGCCTTAGCATAACTTAAAGTAAGATATTCTGTTTGAATGGGTGCCAACTTCATACTTTGACGTAAGGCTTTCGCTTCTTCTTCTTCCGCTTTAATCAACTCAGAAACAGGCGCAATCCAAATCACATTACCATTACGACGTTTGTCCAAATTCTTGGTTTTCAATACGATATCTAGTGCTTGATCCCAAGGCACATCTTTTAAGCGAAGTGTAATATTTCCTTGAACCGTATCAGCAGCAACCATATTGATTTCAGTGAAATCAGCCAAAAGTTGCAGCACACGACGTACTTCAATATCTTGGAAGTCTAATGAAATCTTCTTACCGGTATAATGATTGGCAGCTTTAGGACGTAATGGATTCTTATCTTCCGGACGTTTCAAACTTACCGTTAATTTATTATCAGTTTGGTACGCCATATATTCATAGCTGCCCGTCGACTGAATGGTAATCACACCATTACCGCCATCATTATGTGCATCTACCGTTGCAACAGGTGTTGCAAAATCATTGACATTTAAACGGCGAGTCAAATGTGCAGGTACTTTATTGCCTAAAGTACGGATCACCACTTTACTGCCTTGCTGTTGAACATCAACGGGAGTATTTCCACCGAGTAAATCAACAACAACTTGACCTTCACCATTAGAACCACGGTGGAAACCAATATTTGAGATGCCCTGTTGCTGACGTTGTGCTACAGGCTGTACATAATTTGCAGCTTGTGCAGAGTTGATTTTTAAAATAAAGGTATTACCTTCAACACGCGTGGTAAAAGCACCCGCATTGGCTAAATTTACCGTTAAGCGCGCACGTTGTGCATCCGAACTCACATCCACAGTGCTCGCTTCAGCTGTTGCCACAGGAATTGAACTTTGCTTTAAATTTTGCTGTGCTTTATCAAAATCTAAGACTAGTCGTGATGGTTGATCGAGTTGATAAGCTTGTGGTTGCGGCGGCAAGCCATTAAACATCACGCGAATTTCAGTCCCTTGACCTGGAATTTGCATTGGTACCACATTGGTTACACTCACCTGAGCATTGGCAACTTGCATCATCGCCATTGCAACAGCCCCCATCGAAAACTGACGAAACACATGATTCATTGTATTGCCATCCCCAAAAATAAAATCTTGTACACTATTCTTCATTTTTATTCCTTTAAGCTTAAGGTGCTGGTCCAATTAATATGAGACTTCTAGGACGCTCTACATATCCTTCTCGCCCATCCGGAATAATCTCAATCAAATCAATTTGCGTCGGGGTAATATTTACCACTCGACCATGATTGAGCCCCATATAACTTCCACGTTGAATACGCTCAACTTCACCATCAGGTGTCTGAATCAAGGCTAATATTTGCCCAGATTGGTTACGCATACTACCCTTCATATTCAGGGTTTCGAGTGCATAACTCTCCAAAGGTTGAGGCTGACGACTCAAGTTTGGATAAACACGCTTGCCTGCCATGATTTTAAGTTCTGCTGCCAAGGAACTTGGCAAGAACGGACTTTTTAATGAATGCGCTGCATAATTAAAAGTCTCGACAGGCACAAAATCTGGCGCAGGCTCAATCGCTAGTGGCGCTTGATTGCGTATATTTGCCATCTCTTGATTGACCACATCAATACGTGATTCACAACCTGCTAATACAAATCCAACCATCACAGAAAGTGCCAATTTATTCATTTTCATTTTGGAGCCTCCTGTGTACTTGCTGAATCTGCAGCTTTCGCAGCACTTTCAGTATTTCCTTCGTAACGATATGTTTTCGCAGAAATGACATAATCAATTTTTGGAATATCTGAGTTCTTTTCTTTATTTTCAGTTGCTGTAATCGTTAAATTATGCAAAGTCACAATCCGTGAAAGCCCGGCAATGCCACTAACAAATGAACCAAAGGCATGGTAATCACCCGTTGCTTCGATATGAATTGGCTGTTCCGTAAAGAACTCTTGCTTCACTTCAGGCTCAAGACGAATAATTTTAAATTTCAGTCCAGAATTCACGCCTGTTAAGTTGATATCTTCAACCAAACCTGGAATTTCAGTTTCTTTCGGCAATTGTTCTAATTGTTGATTAAAACGTGCTTCCATATCCTGCAACTGCAATTGATATTGTTGCAAATTACGTAGTTTTGAATCTTTTTCACGAAACTCATTCAACAAATTTTGTTCTTGTGCATTGGCACTTGAAATGGCTTCAATTTTGCCTTTAATCGCCAAGAAATAGCCCAAAATTGCCACAAGGATAATGATAAAAATCCAGCAGGTAATTTTGACTGAAATTGGCCAACTACCATAATTGTTTGGATCTAGCGTATTGAACTGCTGTACAAACTTATCAAAAGTCATTTTCTTTTTCGGAATGACAACCGCATCTTGATTCAATTGTTCAAATTCATCACGACTCATTTTGCAGCCTCCGGAGTTGGTGTTGCTGCAGTTTGTGCGTTAGATGTTTGCGCCGATGAAGCTGACTGTCCTGCATTTGCTGCTGGATCATTAATGGTCGGCTGCGCAATTTGCTCCAAATCAGCAGTCACAGTAAATGCACCATAAGATTCTTCTACGCGAGGAACCACTGACGTCGGCGCTTTGTCTTTTTTCTCTTCAGCCACAAGGAATGAGCTCATGAAGGCATTACGATACCAAGGTGATGCTTCCAAATTACGCAGTAAATCGGCAACAGTATTTGGACTTTCCGCACGCCCTTCGATCATAAATTTGTCGCCATTACGTTCAAATTTTGTGATGTACATATTGGCAGGTGTCACACGAACCAATTCATCTACAAGATGTACTGCGATTGGACGTTGACCTTGTAAGCCTTGAATCAACTTCATGCGTTCAATAATGGCATTACGCTGTTCTTGCAAACCGTCCAAAGACTTTAATTGAACATCTAAATTTTGGTTATGACTGATAATCAATTGGTTCGCTTGTTCTTGATCTTTTAATTTGTGATCAAAGTACAACCATGTTAAACCAACCCCAATTACCCCAATTAAGAAAGCCCCAATACAAAGTGCAATAAATTCTTTTTTTCGTTTCTCTCTTAGCTCATCACGCCAAGGGAGCAAGTTAATTTTTGCCATTAATCAAAACTCCTCAATGCTAGACCGCATGCCACCATGAGTGATGAGGCATCATTTTCAATTTTTTTAATATCAATTTGAGGTGAAAAACCCATTTGTAAGAATGGATTGGCAATCGTGACGCGGTAACCCAATTTTTGTTGAAGTAGTTTTGCAAGCCCCGGAATATTGGCATTCCCCCCTGCCAATAAAATATGGTCAATTTCGTTGAACTGTGAAGATGAAAAGAAGAACTGTAAAGAACGCGCTGCTTGTTGAACGACAGCTTCTAAGAAAGGTTCTAAGACTTCAACATCATAATCATCTGGCAAGGCACGTGTTTTTTTCGCACGACCCGCTTCTTCGAAAGACAATGCATAGCGATTTTGAATTTCCTGCGTCAATTGTTTGCCACCAAACACTTGCTCACGGGTATAAATCACTTTGTTATTCTGCATGACAGATAAGGTCGTCATACTATGACCAATATCTAAAATACCCACGGTATTCACACCCATTGGCAAAGTATCTGAGAAAACTTTAAACGCATTTTCAATTGCAAAGCTTTCTACATCGCCAATTTTTGGTGTAAGACCAGCAAGCTGAATGACTTCCGCACGCGCTTCGACATTTTCAATACGCGTAGCGACAAGCAAAACATTGACACGATTTGGGTTGGACAGACGATCTGGCAAGACCTCAAAATCAAGGCTCGCTTCATCAAGTGGGAACGGAATATATTGCTCAGCATCATCACGAATCTGAATTTCACGTTCATCATCGTTCATATCTGCGTCCATTTCGATGATTTTTGTAATCACCATCGACGTTGGAACCGCCAAAGCTGCATTAGTGGTCTGCGTATTGGCCAAATTAATTGCGCGCTCTAAACAGTCACCGACAGCTTCCGGATTCAATATGTTCTTTTCAACAACACTTCCTTCTGGTAACGGGACCAAAGCATAGCTTTCTACCCAATACCGTCCACTTTTTACAGAAAGTTCCAAAACCTTAACAGAAGTCGAACTAATATCTACTCCTATTAACCCCTTATTTGGCTTACGATATAACCTGAGCACAATATAATTCCTATTATTTTTTTATCCCCAAAAAAAATTAACCCACTAATTAGCATTGGTCTATAATTTTATACAGATACAATAACTCATCTAACAATCCGTATATCGAAAGGATATACTGACCACCAATTAGTTTGCCATTAGCTCTTATTAAAACTTACTTGTTATGAAAAAGCTATCTTGTTCAGGCCTTGTTCATCCATTTTTTTTGGCCATTATTATTATTTTGGTCGCAATTCCAATGGGTTTCTATGGCATGTATCTCTATATTGCCCCGTCTTTGCCTGAAATGTCCATCTTAAAAAAGGCTCCATTATTAAAACCATTACAGGTTTATAGTGCTGATAATGAGCTGATTGCAGAATATGGTGGCAAACTTTCGGTCCCTGTAGAGTACGACCAAATCCCGTCTCATTTCATTCATGGCTTTTTAGCTGCGGAAGATTCTTCGTTTTTTGAACACAGCGGTATTAGTTTCAAAGGATTGGGGCGTGCCGTCAGTGAAAGTATTACCGGTTCCGATGTGCAAACCGGTGGTTCAACCATTACCATGCAGGTTGCAAAAAACTATTATCTGACTCCAGAGCGTACTTTAAAACGTAAACTGACCGAAGTTTTCCTTGCTCGAAAAATTGAACAAAATCTAAGTAAAGAAGAAATTTTAACGCTGTATGTCAACAAAATCTTTTTAGGAAAAAATGCCTACGGGATCGCAGCAGCAGCAAAAATTTATTATAACAAGAGCCTGCAAGATTTAAGTTTGGCTCAAATGGCAATGATTTCAGGCTTACCTAAAGCACCTTCAAAATACAATCCTGTAGCCAACCCAAAACGTGCTTTAGAGCGTCGTAATTGGATTTTAGGCCGTATGTTGCAATTGGGGTATATCAATCAATCTGAATATCAAAAAGCGATTGCTGAACCGATTAATCTCGATATGCCTGACCGCGGGGTCAGCAACAAATTCCCCTACGTCGGGGAAATGGTTCGCTCTGAGCTCGTAGAAAAGCTTGGTGAACAAGCGACGGATTCTGGCTATAAAGTCTACACCACTATCAACAGCCAACGCCAAGCCTATGCTGAGCAGGCTGTACAAGAGGGTCTCGAAGCTTACGATAGACGACATGGTTGGCGTGGTGCAGAAGCACATGATGAACCCTTAAAAAACTTTATTCCATATGCCAACACCTATCCTGCCGAAGTAACCAAAGTCAACAACACCAGTATCGAAGTGTTGATGCAAGACGGCAGTAGTGTGACAGTTCCATGGTCAGGTTTATCTTGGGCACGTCCCTATCGCAATGCCAATAGTGTAGGCAATGCGCCTAGCAAAGCCTCTCAAATTGTAAAAGTAAAAGATATTATTCGCCTACGTCCGAATGCGGACAAAAGCTCATGGGCTTTGGTGCAAATTCCCAAAGCGCAAGGTCAATTAATTGCACTTAATCCCAACAATGGTGGTATTGAAGCCATTGTGGGTGGTTATAATTTTTATCAATCTAAATTTAACCGTGCTCTACAAGCCTGGCGTCAGCCGGGTTCAACCATTAAACCCTTTGTTTATGCTTTAGCACTTGAACGTGGCATGACTCCGTATTCCATGGTCAATGACAATCCAATTACGATTGGCAAGTGGACGCCTAAAAACTCTGACGGTCGCTATTTAGGGATGATACCTCTACGCCGTGCCCTCTATTTATCACGTAACACAGTTTCAGTACGCTTATTACAAGTCGTCGGGATTGAACGTACTCGCCAATTATTTATGGATTTTGGCTTACAAGAAAACCAAATTCCAAGTAACTACACCATTGCTTTAGGTACCCCACAGGTGTTGCCGATTCAAATGGCGACAGGTTATGCGACTTTTGCCAACGGTGGATATCGTATTCAACCCCATTTTATTAGCCGTATTGAAGATGCTTATGGCAAAGTCATTTATCAAGCCAATCCTGAATATGCATGTATTCAATGTATCAATCAAAAGGACGAAGTTGAATCTGCAGATCCGACCACGCCGGATGATGAAGTGATTGAAGTCACCAATCAGGATAACAAGCCCGCTGAATCAAAAATTTCCGATACTGAAGCAGCAAACTATAAACAAGCTCAGCGGATTTTGAAGTCAAGTTCAGCCTTTGATATGGCGAACATCTTGCGTGACGTGATCCAACACGGTACAGGTCGTGCGGCTTTAAAAATTGGTCGCGGTGATTTAGGCGGTAAAACCGGTACAACCAATGATGCAAAAGACGCGTGGTTTGCTGGATTTAATGGAAAATTGGTCACTGTGGCTTGGGTCGGTTTTGACCAACCCTCTACTTTAGGTCGCCGTGAATATGGTGGTGTTGCAGCATTGCCTATTTGGTCAGATTTTATGGCGAAATCACTTAAAGGCACACCTGAAGCTTGGGTGCGTTTAGACACCCATGCCAAGAATCCAATCAACCGTAATTCGGCTAAAGCGACTCAAGGTCAACCTGAACAAGATCGTGCAGCAACGCCACCAATGGCTCAACCGCTGTATCGTCCTGCTCCTGTTGCACCGAAGCCTCAGGCTTCGCAAAATGATTTTGACGACCTTCCTGGGTCTACTGAAACCAATCTTGCACCGACTCGAACTGCGCCTCCGCCAATGCAGCCTAAACCACAAGGTGCAGAGCATAAAACGGACGCACTTGATCATCTCATCGATCAAGTTCAGTAAATACTGCATAAAAAAAGCCCTCAAACGAGGGCTTTTTTATCACTTCCAATGCATTATTTCTTTTTAAAGAGATAAATTTGATACTGCGCTTGCAACTCAAATTGTTCATTTTTTTCTAGAGCTTCTCGACGCTCAGCTTTCACTTTATAGGCATAAGGCGTCATTGCAATTAAGTTTTTGAGATCCTGCTGAGAAAGTGACATTTTCGCTTGAACCACTTGTTCACTTTCCAATTCAAAATCATTCGCCAGTTGTTCCACAAATTTATGCGGTTCATGTAGTTTTACTTCTTCAAACAGGGCTTCACGCATTGCATAAAGATGCTCTGGCGCAGGTGTAACCACCATCAAGTGCCCTTCAGGCTTTAACACCCGAAGGATTTCTTCTTGAGGAATAGGACTAAATAAACTCGTACACAAGTCAATCGAATGATCTAATACAGGTAAGGTTGCCCCTGTCCCAACCACCCAAGTCACCTCTTTATTCAGTTTAGCGGCCACTTGTACTGCATTTTTAGCGATATCGACACCCACACACTGTAATACTTCAGCTTGCATCGCATCGGTGTAATAGCCTTCACCACAGCCAATATCCAACAAGTTTTCAACCCTTAATTTTTGAATCAAAGCCACCACTTCCTGTTGCAGAGGTGCATAGTGACCGGCACTCAAAAACGCACGACGCGCCTGTACAGATTCTGGCGTATCGCCTGGGTTTTTACTGTGTTTATGCTGAACCACATGTAAATTGACATAGCCTTGTTTTGCAACATCATAGCTATGATTATTTTCACAGCGCCATGTCCGCTCTGTGAGTTTTAATGCTTCACGGCATACAGGACACATCAACAGGTTCATCATTTACTCCACTATATTTTGAAATAAAAAAACCGGCATCTGTGGGAGCAAATGCCGGTTTCGTTTATTTATTTGCTTAACGTAATTTTAAAGTCATTAGACCCAAAACTACCAGCATAATTGTAATAATCCAGAAACGAATCACCACCTGCGTTTCACGCCATCCCTTTTTTTCATAGTGATGGTGTAGCGGTGCCATTAAGAATACACGCTTGTTCCGCATACGCAGCGAGCCAATTTGCAAGAAGACAGAAATAGCTTCAACCACAAAGACACCGCCCATAATGGCAAAAACGATTTCTTGACGAACCATGACTGCAATCGTACCGAGCATCGCACCTAGAGATAAGGCACCGACATCACCCATAAAGACTTGAGCAGGATGCGCATTAAACCATAAGAATGCCAAGCCAGCACCGATCATTGCCGCACAGATCACGACAAGTTCAGATGCATATTTCACATAAGGGATATGTAAATAATCAGCAAAACGGACATCACCAGCCAGATAAGCAAATACACCTAAACCTGCGGCAACCAAAACGATTGGCATAATCGCCAAACCATCCAAACCATCGGTTAAGTTCACAGCATTGGATGCGCCGTTAATCACCAAATAAGTAAAGACAATAAAGCCGATACCAAGTGGGATAATAGACAACGGAATGCTAATTTCTTTAAAGAATGGAATCAGCAGATCCAACATATTTGAAGTATGTACTGGGTTTGCTTGCTGTGTCGCAATCACATAGAGTGCAATACCAGCACCTAAAGATGCCACAGAAGTCCAAAAGAATTTCTTCTTCGCAGGCAGACCTGCATTGTCTTTATAACGGATTTTAATCCAGTCATCGGCCCAGCCAACAGCACCAAAGATCACCATCACGCCAAGTACAATCCATACATAAGGGTTTGAAAGATCGGCCCAAAGTAAGGTTGAAATCCCAATAGACAGTAAAATCAACACACCACCCATAGTTGGTGTGCCCATTTTTTTGGCATGATTTTCAGGTGCAAATGAACTGACTGCCTGACCATATTTGAGAGCTTGCAATTTGCGAATCATCACAGGTCCAAGTAACAGACCAATGGCCAATGCCGTTAAGACACTGAGTAGCGAACGAAGCGTTAAATAACGAACAACCTGAAACGAGCTGTGATAACCCGCAAGCTGCTCAAATAACCATAACAGCATTAAAGTTTCTCCATCAATTCAGCCATCAAAGTTTCCATGTGGGTATAACGAGAACCTTTAAACAGGAAACTCATGGACTGAGGCTGATGTGTTTTGACTAGACTAATTAATAACGGTAAGGCCTGTTCTTGAGATAGAAAGGCCTGTAATTTTTTACCATATTGGGTACTGCGCGCGCCTTCTTGCACGGCAGGTGAAAACTCACCGACAGCAACGACAAATTGAAGACCGGCGTGTGAAACAAGGTCACGTCCCAACATGTAGTGCTGCTGTGCAGCAGATGAACCTAACTCACCAATATCCCCAATAACCATGACTTTGATGCCATCTTGCTGCGCAAGTACATCAGCAGCAGCACGCATTGAGGTTGGATTTGCATTGTAGGTATCATCAATAAACAGATAATCTTTATGTTGAATAAAGTTTAGACGACCTTTGGCACCAGTTGCATGTTCAAGACCCACAACGATGTCATCTAAACTCACACCAATCGACAACGCGAAAGCTGCGGCTGCAGTGGCATTTTGCACATTATGTTCACCAGCAAATGGCAGTTGAACTGGACGTGCACCTTGTGGCGTATTTAAGATAAATCGTGAAGATTGAGCCTGAAGTTCAGTTTCAGTCGCAAAGACATCCCCACCCTGACCAAAACTCATTACTTGCTCAGTTTGCACCGCTTGACGAATGGCATCTGTAAAATCATCTGCCGCAGGGACAATCGAAGTTCCTGTTTTCGCTATATGTGCATAAATTTCAGACTTGGCACGACAAATACCATCACGCCCACCAAACTCCCCCATATGAGCGGTGCCAATATTTAAAATACCGGCAACCTGAGGCTGTACCAAATTTGAGGTGTAATCAATTTCACCTTTATGACTGGCACCAAGCTCCATCACGGCATACTGATGTTCTGGACGTAACTCAAGTAACATCATCGGTACGCCAAGGTCATTATTTAAATTACCGCGCGTAATTAACGTTGGTGCAAGACGAGAAAGGATACTCCCGAGCATCTCTTTGGTTGTGGTTTTACCACTACTTCCTGTCAAGGCAATCACTTTTAAGGCTGGGTTTTGGGCACGACGAAATGCACCTAAATGTCCAAGTGCTAAACGTGTATCTGCAACCACCAACTGACAAATATCCACATCGACCGGATGACTGACAATGGCAATTTCACAACCCTTTTCAGCCACTTGAGCAAGGAAATCATGCGCATCAAAGCGTTCACCTTTCAGGGCAAGAAAAGCATCTCCTTGCTCTGCATGACGTGAATCGGTCAAAATTCGTTTCACAGGACCTGTCGGCGCTTGATTATTATGCCAGTGCCCTTGTGTCGCTTGAACCAACTGTTCGGCAGTCCAAGGTTCTAACGGAACCGTACTGGTCGTTGAAGTATGCATATCTGTTTCCTATTGCGCTGGATAAGCCGAGTCAGTGTTGTGATGCTGGGAATCAATCGCTGATTTCACTTCCACCACATCATCAAACCAATGTCGAACACCATCAATTTCTTGATAGTTTTCATGGCCTTTACCAGCAATCACCACAATATCACCCGCTTGCGCATGGTTGACTGCGAATTTAATCGCTTCACGGCGGTCATGGATTTCATGGACAGTTTTTCCAGTAAAATCAATACCAGCCTTCATATCTGCAAAAATTTGTTCTGGGTTTTCAGTACGTGGATTATCCGAGGTAATCAACGCAACATCTGCATGGTTTAATGCCGCTTGTGTCATCAATGGACGCTTACCACGGTCACGATCACCACCACAGCCAAACACCGCCCATAACTGTTGCGATACATGACGTTTTAAAGTCTGTAACACTTGAACTAAAGCATCTGGTGTATGTGCATAATCCACCACAAACAGGCGTTCATCATCACGAATCACTTGCATACGACCCGGTGCACCTTTTAACTCGGGCGCAGTTGCGATCAAGGCAGATAAGTCAAAACCCGCTTGCTCCGCTGAAATTAAGCTCGCCACAATATTTTCAATATTGAAGTGTCCCAATAATGGACTTTGCACCACAAATTCAGCTTGAGCAGTACGCAATTTAAATTGTGCGCCCGTTAAGCTGTATTGAATATCCGTCACTTGATAATCCGCAGCCTGACGCGTTGAATAAGTCAAAATTTTAGGCTGAGCCGGGTTTTGGCGTGCGGCATTCAGCATCACTTCTGCATGTTCATCATCGAGATTGATGACTGCAACTTTGAGCGATGGAAACTGAAACAAACGTGATTTCGCTTCAGCATAGGCTTCAAGGGTTTTATGATAATCCAAATGGTCACGACTTAAATTGCTATAAGCGGCAATTTCAATTGCACAGCCATTTAATCGACCTTGTTCTAAGCCATGCGAACTTGCCTCAATGGCAGCAAACTCTGCACCTTCAAGTGCATATGCATGCAACGCATTTTGCATATGCAACGCATCTAAAGTGGTGTGAGAAGAGGCTTCTAAATTCGGTAAAATCCCGTTTCCAGTGGTTCCCATCACTGCACATTTTTTGCCTTGCAGCATGAGTAATTCAGCGATTAAACGAGAGATCGTGGTTTTACCATTGGTACCCGTCACTGCCAAAATTAGTGCAGCTTGAACCGGTTGAGTCGCCTGTAAATATTGCTTTTGCCACTGCCCCATCAATTGACGCACATCCGCGATCACGACACTTTGATCCAAACCCAAATCAGTTTCTGAAATGACCGCCAGCGCGCCATTTTCTAACGCTGTACGTGCAAATTGTGCTGTTTTTTCAGGTTGCGAAAACGAAGTCAGGGCAATAAATATTTGCCCTGCTGTAACTTTGCGACTATCCAGATTGAAGCCCTGAAAGGATTGCGACATCCATTCAGCGGGCTGTTCAACGGTGTATAGATCTTGAAACGTAATTTTCATTCATCACCTATTACTGGATCTTAGGAGTGTCTAAAGGTTTATCTAAAGGTACGTTCATTAAACGTAAAGATTCTTGCATTACACGAGCAAAAACGGGTGCAGCCACCAGACCACCGTAATACTGACCTGTTGGGTTTTCCACCACAACAATCATGGCCAAACGTGGATCACTCACTGGTGCAACACCGGCAAAGAGTGCTCGATATTCTGAAGTCGAATAGCCTTTACGGTCTGCACGTAATTTATGTGCTGTACCAGTTTTACCTGCCACGCGATAACCCGGAATATTGGCTTGACGTGCCGTACCACCCGGCAAGGTCACCGCTTCCATCATTAAAAGCACTTGATCAGCAATTTTAGGGTCAACCATCTGCTCACCTTTCGGCTTTTCCTCAAGCTTGTACAAGCTCAGTGGCATTTTGACGCCTTTGTTGGCAATCATGGCATAAGCATCAGCCAGTTGGAGCACTGTAGCGTTCAAACCATAACCATAAGCCATGGTTGCTACTTCTGACACATTCCATTTGCTCTTCGGCAAAATCAGACCAGCACTTTCACCGGGGAATTTCACCGCTGAACGTTGACCAAAGCCAAGACGTTGATAGAAGGTCGGTAATGTTTCATAAGGGAGAGATAAAGCGATTTTTGCCACACCGACGTTAGACGATTTTTGAATAATGCCGCCCAAAGTCAGAGGACCATAGTTATGCGTGTCTCGAATAGTATGATTGCCAACGCGCATAGAACCCGGTGTAGTATTTACCACCGTATTTGCCGTGTATTTACCGCTTTCCAACGCCATTGCCACGGTCATTGGCTTCATGGTTGAACCCGGCTCAAAGGAGTCAATTGCACCACGGTTACGCATGGCATCTTTATTTAAGACACCTTTTTTATCATTTGGGTTGTAAGACGGCCAAGAGGTCATCGCTAAAATTTCACCCGTTTTGACATCGACAGCAATCGCTGTGGCAGAACGTGCATTATTGGCTACCCCGGCTGCAGTCAACTCACGATACATAATGTATTGCAAACGTGAATCAATACTCAGCGTGATATTTTCACCCGACTCAACTTCTTTCACGATCTCAGGGTCTTTAACGCGGTTGCCTTTTTTATCTCGGACAATTTGCTGCGCACCATCTACGCCTGCAAGACGTTCATTCAATTGCATCTCTAAACCTTCGATGCCCATACCCTCACTATTGGTTAAACCAATAATTTGTGAGTTTGGCTGAGGCTGTGGATAGTAGCGCTTATAGTTTTTCTCGGTATATACCCCCTGAAAGTCACGTTTCATGATCAATTCAGCTTGTTGTGGTGGCACTTCTTTCTTTAAAACTAAATAACGTGAACGTGGACGCTCATTCATTTTGCGTCTCAGTTCAGCACGATCCATCCCTACAGCATCAGCGAGTTCATCTAAATTCAGATTTTTATCTGGTAATTGACGTTTTAACTTACGATTGTTTGGATCTTTAGCCAATTCCGCCGTAATTTCTTCAAAGAGTTTTTTATTGTCAAAATAATCACGTGGATCGATCACGATTTTCATGATCGGGGTACTAATCGCTAAAGGCACACCGTGACGGTCATAGATGACACCGCGCATGGCTTTTAAGGTTTCAGTTCTTAAAATTTTAGCATTGGCTTTATTTTGTAAAAAGTCTTTATTAATGATTTGTACATAAAAAGCCCGCCCCACCAATGCAATGAAGCACAGCAAAACCACTGCCCACATCAATTGATAGCGCCACATCTCCACCGAAATGGCTGTACGACCAGTAACAGACTGCTGTTTCTTACGCGGAGTTTGTTTGTTTCTCTTTTCAACCATGTGACCGGCAGCCTATTTTTTCTGTTCTGGAGTTTGTGGCAATGAAATAACAACGGTTTGTGCAATAGGAGGCGAATACATGCGTAATTGGGTAACTGCACGTGTCCCAATTTGGGCTGTTGCACCGAAAGTTTGTTGTTCGATCAGCAAACGTCCCCATTCTGCGTTGAGGTCATCCCTTTCACGCATATAGGTACTCAATTGACGATAATCTTGGCGATATTCAAAGACTTGAAAGACCACCATAATCGCACTCACAAAAACCAAGAGCAATAAAATGCCATATGTAATGATTTTCTTCGACTGCGATTGATCAGAGTTTTTTTCGATTGCTTCGGTTTTCATTCTTTGCCTTTTAAGCTAAACGCTCTGCCACACGAAGCCAAGCACTACGAGATCGCGGATTGGCTTTAACTTCTTCTTCACTTGCTTTAATTCGTGACACTTTTTTTAAGCGGCGGGTATCTTCGCGTTTTTGTGGTAAACCCCAGCCGGTGTCTTCTGCAAGTGTAGATTCTTTTTGAATAAATTGTTTAATTAAACGATCCTCTAAAGAGTGGAAACTGATCACTGCAAGAGTGCCTTCAGGTTTCAGCATATCCACCGCTTGAGGTAAGAAGATATCAATATCGTCGAGTTCTTTGTTAATAGCAATACGAATTGCTTGGAAAGTTCGTGTCGCTGCATGTTTATTTTTTTCCCATTTCGGGTGGGCAACTTTCACGATTTCAGCCAATTGAGCTGTGGTTTCAATATACCCTGCCGCTTTAATCGCTTTGGCAATACGGCGGCTATAACGTTCTTCACCATATTTAAAAATAATATTGGCCAAATCTTCTTCTTCAATATCAACCAACCACTCTGCGGCTGTTGGGCCTTGTGAGTTGTCCATACGCATATCAAGTGGGCCATCTTTCATAAAGCTAAAGCCACGTTCTGCTTGGTCTAGCTGCGGAGATGACACCCCTAAATCCGCCATTATACCGTCGACCAAATCGATACCACGACTACGCAGTTCTTCTTTTAAGTCTGCAAAACTGGCGTGAATAATTTTAAAACGCGCATCTTCTTGTTCTAATTCTGCTGCAACGGCCAATGCTTGTGGGTCTTTATCAAAGGCATAAACACGTGCATTTTCATCTAATTTAGACAGTAATAAACGTGTATGACCGCCACGCCCAAATGTGCCATCTACGAAAATTCCTGTATTGCGATCTGCCAGTAAAGCATCAACAGTTTCATGAAGTAATACAGAAATATGCGACATAAGGGTTCGTTCAACACAGCTAAAAATGTAACTGCACATTATTACCTTGTTTTAGCAAAGCTCCAAACGTCTTTTTGTACAGAAATATTACTTTCCATAGAGAAAACCGTTTTTATTTTTTGCCATCCATTAAAAAACCTCCCGAAGGAGGTCTTTGAACATCTCAAATCATAGATTTCGATGTATTAGCGCTTGTTATTGTAGATCTGATCGAAGATCGCACCATTCACAAAATGTGTTTGTTGAGCTTTTGCCCAACCACCAAACACTTCATCAATGGTAAAGGTTTTTAATGGCGGGAACTGTGATTTATATTTTGCTAAAACTGCTGCATTACGTGGGCGGTAAAAATGACGAGCTGCCATCTCTTGACCTAATGGAGAATAAAGATAATTGATATAGCCTTGAGCTAACCATTTATTACCATTTTTATCGACAGTTTTGTCTACGATTGCCACTGAAGGCTCAGTCAAAATCGACATCGATGGATACACGATATCAAATTTGTTTTTACCCAAAGTTTTTTGCGTAACTAAAGCTTCGTTTTCCCAAGTCAATAACACATCACCAATACCACGTTCTGCAAATGTAGTCATCGATGCACGTGCCGCAGAGTCCATTACTTTTACGTTATGGTACATCTTACCCACGAAATCTTTGGCTTTCGCTTCATTACCACCCGGCTGTTTCAAAGCATAACCCCAAGCTGACAAGTAAACCCAACGTGGAAGACCGCCAGTTTTCGGGTTCGGGGTAATAATTTGTACACCCGGTTTGGTTAAATCAGACCAATCTTTAATATGTTTCGGGTTGCCCTTACGCACCATGAAGACAATCGTTGACGTATATGGTGCTGAGTTATGTGGAAACTCTTTTTGCCAATCCGGTTGAATCTGACCAGATTTCACAATTTCTTCGATGTCATTGGCCAATGCCAAAGTCACGACATCACCTTTTAAACCGTCAACCACAGAACGGGCTTGTTTACCTGAACCACCATGTGATTGTTTAAATGCGACCGTTTTACCCGTACGCTCTTTCCAATATGCACCAAATGACTTATTAAATTCGTCATAAAATTCACGCGTTGCATCATAAGAAACGTTTAAAAATTCACGATCAGCGGCCTGAGCAGACGCTGAGAAAGCAACACCAGTGGCAAGCAACGCAGCACTGAGCCACGCCTTAAATTGAGTTTTCATAACAGCCAGCATAAAGTTATATTCAATACTGCTAAATATATGAAATAAAGTCATAAATCGCAATTGCAGCAAGTTTAGACCCTTTGCTGGATACAGCTAACGCAGCGAATTTAATTGTTTGTTTTTCATATTAAAATACACAAAAACAATCTACTTATTCCCTATATATAGATTTTTATGCATTACATATGCAAAAAACGGATAATCTAAATTATCCGCTTTTACACCACTCAACTTTATTTACAGACTTACTCTTTATTCTTTTCACTATAAATTTGATCGAAAATCGCACCATTCACAAAATGTGTTTTTTGCGCTTTAGCCCAACCGCCAAACACTTTATCAATGGTAAAGGTTTGAACTTTCGGGAATTGAGCAGCGTACTTTGCAGTGGCTTTTACATCGCGAGGGCGGAAGAAATATTTACCTGCCAGCTCTTGGCCTTTAGGTGAATATAGATAGTTCAAATATCCTTTCGCCAAATTTCGATTACCATTTTTATCGACGGTTTTATCTACTACAGCCACCGAAGGCTCGGCTAAAATCGAAATAGACGGATAAACAATGTCATATTTATCTTTGCCTAAGCCCTGAGTCGCTAACAGTGCCTCATTTTCCCAAGACAGTAAGACATCTCCAATGCCACGCTCAGCAAAGGTCGTGAGTGAACCACGTGCGCCTGAATCCAAAACTTTGACATTGCTATAGAGTTTTTTCACCAATTCTTTGGCTTTGGCGTCATTGCCATCCGGCTGTTTTAAAGCATACCCCCAAGCTGACAAATAGATCCAACGCGGTGCCCCACCTGTTTTTGGATTTGGCGTAATAATTTCAACGCCCGGTTTGGTCAGGTCATTCCAATCTTTAATTTTTTTCGGGTTGCCTTTGCGCACCAAAAATACGATGGTTGAGGTATACGGTGCAGAATTATGTGGAAATTGCTTTTGCCAGTTTTTATTGATTTGCCCAGTCGCCACAATTTCATCAATATCATTGGCCAATGCCAAAGTGACAACGTCTGCTTGTAAACCTGTTGCCACTGCACGAGCTTGTTTGCCAGAACCACCATGTGATTGTTTAAAATTAATCTCTTGTCCTGTACGTTTTTTCCAATATTGTCCAAATTCTTGGTTATATTCCTGATAAAACTCACGTGTTGGGTCATAAGAAACATTTAAGAAATCTTTTGCGGCATACACTTGTACCGCCACCCCACCCAATAAAGCGAAAATACCCGATGCTATTATTTTTTTCATCTGCTCAAACTCAAATTGATCTTGAGAGCACTATATAAATCAAAAATAACTTTAACAATCAGCTATCTATAATATAAATTCAAATCTATTTCTGTTTTAAAGATATCTAAAAATAACGTATTTAAAGCTTTAATTCTGCTAATACAGCAACAATCAGAAGCGATCTCCATGCTATCTTCATAGTTGTTTGCTAAAACATCCGAAAATCTGGAGAAAACAGTCTATTTAGGTAATCCTAGTACAGACTTTTTTAGTTTTTTTGTAAAAATTGTGACGTAGTTCTACTTTTTAATTACGAAAGATGGTTAAATCGTAGTCTAAATATTAAAACTATTTTGCAAATAAAAAGTTCCATCACCAAAACTAGGGGGAGATTTGGACATGAAATTTTCATACGCACTATGCCTAGGCTTAAGTTTAAGCGTGACTGCACAGACTGCTTTTTGTGCTGCAACCAGCACCGCATCGAATAACAAACTTACGATGCCTGCTGAACGTACCTCATTGATCGAAAAAGCGATTAATCAGCAAAAATCTGAAGGCAAAGGCCGTACAGACGATAATTTAAAAGTACTTACGTCTATTAAAGCAGCACCAACTCAAAGTTTCTTTGCGTCACAAAACCAAAGTTTTTCTCGTTTTGTTCAAGCCATTTTCTCTGGTAGCAACTCATAACGACATCAGCATATTGATGCTGCCCAAGCTATTATTTTAGACAAGTTCCCCCTCTGCCGTCTAAAAAACACTAAAAACGCCTGATCATTCAATGTTGAATTAAGCATTAAGTGATCAGGCTTTTTCGTTATAATAGATCCCAATTTACATTCTGATTAAAAGCTGATTATGACTGTTCGTACTCGTATCGCACCTTCTCCTACTGGTTTCCCGCATGTTGGGACTGCTTATATTGCATTGTTTAACTTATGTTTTGCGAAGCAACATGGCGGTGAATTTATTCTTCGTATTGAAGATACAGACCAACTTCGCTCTACACCAGAATCTGAAAAAATGATTTTAGATTCATTGCGTTGGTTAGGTTTGAACTGGTCAGAAGGTCCAGATGTGGGTGGTCCTCATGCGCCATACCGCCAATCTGAACGTATGGACATTTATAAACAATATGCGTTGGAACTGGTTGAAAAAGGTCATGCATTCTACTGCTTCGCAACAGCAGAAGAACTCGATCAAATGCGTGCGGAACAACAAGCACGAGGTGAATCACCGCGTTATGACGGTCGTGGCTTAAAACACACTGCAGAAGAAGTGGCACAGCGTTTGGCTGCTGGTGAACCGCATGTCATTCGTATGAAAGTACCTGAAGAAGGGATTTGTAAATTTAACGACTTACTACGTGGTGAAGTCGAAATTCCTTGGGCGCAAGTCGACATGCAAATTCTACTGAAAACCGATGGTTTACCGACGTATCACTTGGCAAACGTGGTTGATGACCATTTAATGGAAATCACTCACGTGATTCGTGGTGAAGAATGGATTCCATCTGCGCCTAAACACCAATTATTGTACAAATATTTTGGTTGGGACATGCCTGTACTTTGCCACATGCCGCTGTTACGTAACCCAGATAAATCAAAACTGTCTAAACGTAAAAACCCAACGTCAATTAACTACTACAAAGACATCGGCGTTTTACCTGAAGCATTATTGAACTACTTAGGCCGTATGGGCTGGTCAATGCCGGATGAAAGTGAAAAATTCACTTTGGCTGAAATGATTGAACACTTTGACATTCAACGTGTATCACTAGGCGGTCCAATCTTTGATGTTGAAAAGCTAAACTGGTTAAATGGTCAATGGATTAAAGGTTTAACACCGGGTCAATTGCTCGATACCCTACTGGCTTGGAAATCAGATCGTAATACCTTGGAAGAAATTGCTGCTGCGATTCAACCACGTATTAATTTATTGTCTGAAGCAGTGAATTGGGCAGGTTTTTATTTCAACCAATTCCCAACACTCAGCAAAGAACAGTTTGAAAGCAAAAAATTGACTGAAGAACAAGTTCGTCAAAGCCTTCAATTTGCCATTTGGCGTCTAGAAAGCATGTTCACTTGGAACAATGACACTGTCAGCCAAACGCTTATGGATTTGGCGAACCAAATGGACATTAAACTTCGTGACTTCATGCCAACCTTCTTTATTGCTATTGCTGGTTCGACATCTTCGACACCGGTTATGCAATCGATGGTAACCATTGGTCCTGATTTAACCTTTGCTCGCTTACGTCATGCGCTTGAAATTGTGGGCGGTCCGAGTAAAAAAGAAACAAAAGCATGGGAAAAACTCAATGAAAGCCTAAAACTGCCGAAAAATGATGCAGTTGATGAAGCTTAATTGATTTTTTAGTTGACGGATGGGCGTTATCCCCCTAATATAGCGCCCATACCGAGAGATGGTGTCAACCAACTCTAAGTTGCCTCAAATTGTCCCTATCGTCTAGAGGCCTAGGACATCGCCCTTTCACGGCGGTAACCGGGGTTCGAATCCCCGTAGGGACGCCATATTCAAGGTGATGCAAATCATCTTATAAAAAACCCAAGCATTATGACTTGGGTTTTTTATTGCCTAAATTTTATCTGATTTAAATTTACGGTATTTTTGCTTTCTGCGTCATTCTGATTAAAATAAACCATAGATTAAAATTATGGAGTTGCAATGCAATACCGTTGCCCAAAATGTCAAAGCCCTAAAATTATGCCCCTTGCGCAAGCAGGCCAGCCTGTTGCTCGTCCTGTCGTGCCTAAAAGCCTGATTATCCTCATCCCTGCGGTATTTATTCTTTTACTGTTGGTGATTATCAGCATCGCAATGTGGATTTTTGGTGACGGTGTAGGTACTACATTACAAACTGCGACTGTTGTTGTATTTATTGCCTGCTTGATTGCTGGCTTCATGTTCTATCGCGACCTGCCAGATTTTAAAATCTCAATGCAAGGTTTTATGCAATCACAGAAAAAATGGAAATGCCGCGAATGTAATCATGAGTGGGAAATCTAAGCAAGCCATTTAAATCACATCAGCATTAGTGCTGATGTGATTCATCATGAGAATGCGCATGATCATCTTGATGATGTTCATGATCAGACTTTTGGGTGTGTTGGTGCACCACACATTCATCTTCTTCGATTTGTAATGTCATCTCTGTGATTCCGTGCTCATGTTGCAACATTTCAATCGCCTCAAAATACAAGGCATTACGATCGGCTTCAGGTGCAAAGAGATGAACCGTCAAATGCACATTCTTTGACGTTATTGCCCAGACCTTTAACTGGTGAATGCTCTCCACCCCTTTGAGTGCCAATAAATCATTGCGTAACTTTTCTATGTCGATTTCTTCAGGCACGCCTTCCAATAAAATATTGATACTTTGTTTGAGTAAAATCCAAGTCCTTGGTAAGACCCAAAAACCAATGAGCACCGCTATAAGGGTATCGACCCACATCCAGCCGGTAAAATAAATAATCGCTGCGCCAATAATCACACCGACCGAACCTAAGGCATCACTTAACACCTCTAGATACGCCCCTTTCACATTCAAGCTTTCTTGTGAACTGGAAAATAAAATACGCATCGAGATTAAGTTAATGATTAGACCGATGACGGCCACAATCATCATGCCCATACTTTGAATTTCCGGCGGCGTTGAAAAGCGCTGATAGGCCTCATACAAAATATAAATCGCAACCACAAATAGCATCAAGGCATTAAACAAGGCTGCCAAAATTTCAAAACGCTGATAGCCAAAGGTACGTTTGTTATCAGCAGGAAGCTTGCCAATTTTGATCGCGACTAATGCTATAGCAAGGGCTGCAGCATCGGTGAACATATGTGCCGCATCTGACAATAGCGCCAAACTTTGCGTCATAAATCCAGCAATGACTTCAATAATCAAAAACGTCGTGGTCAGTGCTAAGGCAAAACTTAATTTTTTGACATTCCCTTCTGTGACAACGGCATGGCTGTGGTCATGCCCATGATGCTCACTCATTATTTTCTGACCTTATAAATTATATGTTCTTCAGTCTTGAGCTTAACAGGTGCAGTAAACGTAATAAAATTACATCATTCAACCTTCAGTATTACGTTTTACCTTCAAACTTTAAAACTGCTTTTTCAGCATCTACTTTCAATTTATTAAAAATAATTTTTCGCGATCTAGATGACTGAAATTACTTATAAATATTTTTTTAATACCTATTCACATATCATGACAAGCATGCTAATTTTCATCTTAAGTGTGATCTGTTTAAAACAATTAAATCATTCATCGCAGCGCACGAATGACTACTGTTAATATTTTTTATTAATCAAGTGGTTATACTTAGCAACAAGGAGTTTAACAATGATGATACAAGCTCTGAAAAAAATTTATGCACTGTTGTCACAACAGATGAATCCAAAGTTGCAAGGAATGCATCTTTCGGTTCCAGAAGCCGAGGGTGATTACGCCCAAGGGACTTATTTTGAAATTCTTGCGGCTCAACACCATCAAGACTTTCTCAGTCACCATACTATGGATTCAGCAGACCAATCCCCTACTGACTATCGCAATGCCATGTGGAATTTTTTAAGTGCCGCATTAAAAGGTCATAAAGATGCCCAATATCGCTTAGGTCTCGGTTATTTACGTGGAGAACTCGGCTTAGACCGTAATTATGAACTTGCAGAGCTTTGGCTCAGTAAAGCTGCTGCACAAGGCCATGAACATGCAGACTACGTCTTACATCATGCCTATGAAGACATAGTTGTATAGTCATTGCATCTCAAGCAATAAAAAACCAGCCCGCAGGCTGGTTTTTTATTTTAAAACTGGAACTTAGTTACCAATTTTGCGGTATTTCTGACGCTTTGCAACAAGGTCATCACCATCACGTTTACGGCGGTATTCTTCAAATTCATGGTAGTTACCCGTGAAGAATTCAGGGGTTTCACCTTCAAATGACAAGATGTGCGTTGCAATACGGTCGAGGAACCAACGGTCATGCGAGATCACCATGACTGTACCCGGGAATACCAGAATTGCATCCTCAAGCGCACGTAAAGTTTCGATATCCAAGTCGTTTGATGGTTCATCTAGCAGGATAACGTTGGCACCCATTTGCAAGATTTTTGCAAGTTGTAAACGGTTACGTTCACCACCTGACAATTGACCTACACGTTTTTGCTGATCTTGACCTTTGAAGTTAAAGCGACCGATATACGCACGAGATGCGATTTCGTATTCACCAATTTTCAAGATGTCTAAACCGCCAGAAACTTCTTCCCAAACAGTTTTGTTGTCATCTAAGGTGTCACGAATCTGACCAACATAAGCCACTTTAACAGACTCACCCAGTGTAACTGTACCTGTATCTGGTTGTTGTTCGCCTGTCATCATACGGAACAATGTGGTTTTACCCGCACCGTTCTCACCCACGATACCCACAATGGCACAAGGTGGTACAACGAATGATAAGTCTTTATAAAGCGTACGATCACCAAACGATTTGCTGATGCCTTCAACTTCTACAACCTTGTTGCCTAGACGTGGACCAGGTGGAATGTAGATTTCAGACGTTTCATTACGCTGTTGGAATTCGCGTGAGTTAAGCTCTTCAAAACGCTCCATACGCGCTTTGTTTTTCTTTTGCTGACCTTTAGCATTTGAACGAACCCATTCAAGCTCTTTTTTCAATGCTTTAGCAAAAGATTCTTCTTGCTTCTGTTCTTGCTCTAGACGCGCGTTCTTTTGCTCTAACCAAGAAGAGTAGTTACCTTGGTAAGGAATACCATGTCCACGGTCAAGCTCAAGAATCCACTCTGCCACGTTATCCAAGAAGTAACGGTCATGGGTAATCGCAACGATGGTGCCTGGGAAGTCTTTCAAGAAACGTTCTAACCAAGAGACTGATGAAGCATCCAAATGGTTCGTCGGTTCGTCTAGAAGCAGCATGTCTGGTTTAGACAATAACAAACGGCAAAGTGCAACACGACGGCGCTCACCACCAGACAACTTAGATACATCTGCATCCCAAGCTGGAAGGTTCAACGCAGCAGCAGCCTGATCCATTTGGTTCACAATGTTATGTGCATCCCATGAATGGATAATTGCTTCTAACTTCTCTTGTTCTTTTGCAAGTGCATCAAAGTCAGCATCTTCTGCTGCATATTCTGCAAATACTTCATCAAGACGCGCCAAAGCATCCAACGGTTCACGTAAACCGTCTTCAACGTTACCACGAACGTCTTTGCTTTCATCCAATGGCGGCTCTTGTTCAAGGTAACCAATTTTGATACCTGGCTGCGCACGTGCTTCACCTGAGAAATCTTTATCTACGCCCGCCATAATACGAAGCAAGGTAGATTTACCTGCACCGTTTAGACCAAGCACACCAATTTTTGCGCCTGGGAAAAATGATAAAGAGATGTCTTTCAGGATTTCGCGCTTAGGCGGAACCATCTTCGACACACGGTTCATCGTGTAAATATATTGGGCCACTTAGGACTCCTCAATAGTCAAAACATATACGGAACAACACAAAGTTGCCCCTGCTCAATTGAGCGAAAAAATAATCGGCTATTATACGCATAAAGTCGTGAAAAAATAAGGTTTCGCACACGGCTTCAATGCATTGTTACAAGTTTAATGGCGAACAAAATTTAAACATGCGGTTTTAGGCATGATTTCGCTCATCTTTAGCTGAAATTTTTTCAACAATATGAATAATTATGATATTAATTTTAGAAATAAAGCACTTTTATTCATATGTATAAATGATAGACTGTTTAAAAAACTAGCTCACTTAGATGAAGTAATCATGACCTATAAAGACGAAACTTTAGCAATTCACGCGGGGTATACACCGGAGCCAACCACCAAAGCGGTTGCCGTTCCAATTTATCAAACCACCTCATATTCCTTTGATAACACGCAGCATGGTGCTGATTTATTTGACTTAAAAGTTCAGGGGAATATTTATACCCGCATTATGAATCCAACCACGGCAGTCCTTGAACAGCGTGTTGCAGCGCTCGAAGGCGGTATCGGTGCATTGGCTTTAGCCTCTGGTATGGCTGCCATTACATATGCGATTCAAACCATTGCTGAAGCAGGCGACAATATCGCTTCCGTTTCGACCCTATATGGCGGCACATATAATCTGTTTGCCCACACCCTGCCGAAACAAGGCATAGAAGTTCGCTTCTTTGATTATCAAAACCCCGAAGCGCTGCGCAGCCTCATCGATGACAAAACCAAGTTGGTCTTTGTCGAATCTATTGGTAACCCATTGGGCAATATTATTGACCTCGAAGCAATTTCGAAAATTGCGCATGAATTTGGCATACCTGTAGTAGTAGACAATACCGTTGCTACTCCTGTCCTGCAAAAATCATTTGAATTTGGTGCCGACATTGTGGTGCATTCATTGACCAAATATATTGGCGGTCATGGTAATTCGATCGGCGGCATCATCGTCGATAGCGGCAAGTTTCCTTGGGGCAAATACCCTGAACGTTTTAAATCACTCAACACCCCTGATCCAAGCTACCACGGGGTGAATTATGTCGAAGCTTTAGGTGAAGCAGCCTACATTGCCCGTGCGCGTGTAGTACCACTGCGTAATACGGGCGCTGCGATCAGCCCGCACAATGTGTTTTTGATTTTACAAGGTTTGGAAACCTTAAGCCTGCGCATGGAACGCCATACTGAAAATGCGCAAAAAGTGGCTGAATATTTACAGGCGCATCCAAAAGTAAAATGGGTCAACTACGCTGGCCTAAAAGACCACCCGCAGCATGCTTTGGCGCAAAAATATGTCAAAGGCAAACCGTCTGCGATTCTTTCCTTTGGGGTTCAAGACGGCCTTGCAGGCGGCACGCGTTTCATTGATGCCTTGCAGCTGTTTACCCGCCTTGTGAATATTGGTGATGCCAAAAGTTTAGCCTGCCATCCCGCGACCACGACACATCGTCAGCTCAATGAAGATGAACTAAAAGCAGCAGGTGTCAGCATTGATATGGTTCGTTTATCGATTGGGATCGAGCATGCAGATGACTTGATTACCGACTTAGAGCAAGCCTTAGCTGCTGTTTAAACCACAATTGCACAATCCACAGGCCTTATTTTTAAGGCCTGTTTTTATTTCCATTTCATTTAAATAACCTTCCCCACATAATCCGCCTTCCAATTTTGCGCATCTATGGCCCTGCTTCTATATTTATTTACAATTTTATTTATCTTGAAAATCGACTTTTTACATTGCAACGATGTTGCTAAAAGCACTTCTCATTCACATATTTATGTGTTAAAAATTGAGTAAATAGGGATTTTAATTTAGAGTAAAAACTCTAAATATTATTTTATTATCAATTACTTATCATATGGCTTTTTTTGAATAAAACGCTATCATACCGCTGACTTAAAACAGCCCTGCACATAGCGTTGTCGGGCCGATAAATGAATACAATAAAACTGATTTAACAGGGAACCTCATCGTGAATTCAAGACTTGAGAAACGTTTCGTTGACCGTGTCAACGGTAAGACCATTTTAATCACCGGTGCATCAAGTGGTATCGGTTTAACCACAGCGCATCGCCTTGCCAACGCAGGCGCACATGTTCTACTGGTTGCACGTACCAAAGAAACTCTTGATGCCGTAAAAGCTGAAATTGAAGCCACTGGCGGTAAAGCCGATGTTTTCCCATGTGACCTCAATGATATGGACTCCATTGATGCTGTGGCACAACAAATCCTCGCTTCCGTCGATCATATTGATATCTTAATTAATAACGCTGGCCGTTCTATTCGCCGTGCCGTGCATGAATCAACTGATCGTTTCCATGATTTTGAACGTACTATGCAGTTGAACTATTTTGGCGCGGTACGTTTGGTGATGAATTTACTGCCGAAAATGATGATTCGCCGTGAAGGTCATATCATCAACATCAGTTCGATTGGTGTATTGGCCAATGCAACGCGCTTCTCTGCGTATGTTGCATCTAAAGCCGCATTAGATGCTTTCAGCCGTTGCCTAAGTGCTGAAGTTCACTCGCATAATATTGCCATCACGTCGGTCTACATGCCATTGGTGCGCACGCCAATGATCGCCCCAACCAAAATTTATAAATACGTACCAACGCTTTCTCCAGAACAAGCAACTGACCTGATTGCCTATGCCATCGTGAAACGTCCGAAGAAAGTGGCGACCAATTTGGGCCGTTTGGCTTCGATCACCTACTCCATTGCTCCTGACATTAATAACAAACTCATGTCGATTGGTTATAACCTATTCCCAAGCTCTTCAGCGTCTATTGGTAAGCAAGAAAAACTCAATTGGGTACAAAAAGCATATGCTCGCCTATTCCCTGGTGAACACTGGTAAGACCTGACTCACCCTTTAAAAAGCCCTTTTAAGGGCTTTTTTTATTGGGTTTTATGCGGCAACTTTGCTACATTGGGCTGAGATAAAATCAACTTTTATAACAATGAAAACTCAAAATATTGCCATCATCGGTGCAGGTACTGCAGGATTGGCTGCTGCAGCAATGCTTGCTAATCAAGGCCATCAAATCTGCTTATATGAAAATGTCTCACAACTTGAACCTGTGGGCGCAGGATTATTATTACAACCCGCCGGGCTGGCGGTTTTCGAACATTTAGGCATTTTGGAACATGCCTTAAGCCTAGGTGCTGTGGTAACCGGTCTTGAAGGTCAACTGGCTGGCGGCGACTTGCTGATAAACAGTCAATATCGACAAGCCGATGAACGTTCATATGGACTCGGCATTCACCGTGCCACACTCTGTCATGCCCTTGCATCCAAAGTCCGTGAATATCCTCAACACGTTGAGTGGTGCATGGCGCATGAGGTACATGAACTTCAAGAATCCAGTGACGGTATAAACGTGATTGGACAATCCGCAGATCAATCCTTTCAACGTCAGTTTGATCTCGTGCTGATCGCCAATGGCGCACGCAGCCATTTACGCCCTAAAGCATGGGAAAAGCTCAACCAAGCCTATCCTTGGGGCGCAAAGTGGATCATCGTGCCTGAATGCGAAGTGCTGAATCCACAGATCTTGCATCAGTTCTATGACCGCTCCAATATCATGATGGGTGTGATGCCTACGGGAGCAATTCCAACGCAGCCTGAACAGCGCCTTTCGAGCATTTTCTGGAGTCTACCTACAGCAGATTTAGAAGGATTCTTAAAAACCAAGAGCGCACAGCAGCAATGGCTGTTTGAAGTTTCGAAACGCTGGCCGAATGTTGCAGAATGGTTAGCGCATGTGATTCCACATCCAGATGATCCGCAGCAATGGCTGTCTGCCAACTATCGTGATGTGGTGCTGAGCAAACTCGGTGAAGGTCGTATCGGTATCTTAGGAGATGCGGCTCATGCCATGAGTCCACAACTTGGACAAGGTGCCAATATGGCGCTGCTCGATGCATGGGCCATCAGTCATGCCCTGCTCCAATATCAACAGGATTCCTCACTGCAAAACCTCTGGCAGGAGTATCATCAGCTACGGTTGTCCTCCGTGCGATTTTACCAATTTTTTAGTCGCTTGCTGACTCCTTTTTATCAATCACATCATCGCTGGACAGCACCGCTCCGTGATTTTTCATTTCGTGCTATGTATCAGCTGCCGTTTTTCCGCAAAGAAATGGCGATTACGATTTCCGGCTTAAAAACGGGTGCATTTGGGCAAATGAATTATGCTGACATTGCCCGAAAGCCTGCAGATGATTCTGCGGCTGAACTGCGCAATTTAAAATTTGATTAAGAATTAACTCCCCATCATTCTCTTGATGGCTTACACTATAGTGCTGCTCAAATGCTGCGGCATTTATTTTTTGATTTTTGAATTGGTGAAATCCTCATGAACAACCTGCAATGGCTCGATGAAGTAAAATTTAACGAACAAGGCTTAGTGCCTGCTATTGCACAGCATCATCAAAGCGGGCGCGTATTGATGGTGGCATGGATGAACCGTGAAGCGTTGGCGCAAACTGCAGAAAAAAATCAAGCGGTGTACTTTTCACGTTCACGCAATAAGCTATGGCATAAAGGTGAAGAATCTGGCCATTTCCAAACCGTACATGAAATCCGTTTGGACTGTGATGCTGACGTGATTGTGCTACAAATTGAACAGCATGGCGGCATTGCCTGCCATACCGGCCGTGAGTCATGCTTCTACCGCAAGCTTACTGCCAATGGCTGGGAAATTGTCGATGCGCAATTGAAAGATCCTGCTGCAATTTATGGTGTAAAATCAGCAAATCCGCATACCCTTGCGATGAATGCATCGAATGCGCAATCTGAGCAAGTCGAAGTACTCGACTACTTAGGTAAAATGATGGCTGAACGCAAACAAGCTGATCCTGAGTCCTCTTATGTGGCGAAGCTTTACCATAAAGGCCTCAACAAAATTTTAGAAAAAATCGGTGAAGAAAGCGTTGAAACCATCATTGCCGCTAAAGATTTTAAAATCGAAGCCAATGAAGACAACAAAAACGATTTGATTTACGAAGTGGCAGATCTTTGGTTCCATACCATTGTAATGCTAGGTTATTTCGATATTGATCCTCAATTGGTACTCAACGAACTCGCTCGTCGTCAAGGCCTTTCGGGTTTGGTTGAAAAAGCCAACCGTCAGCACTAAAAGTCTCAACCGTGCCAGATCTTAAAAAACCGACCGCGACCTATGAGCAGGCCACTGCCATAGATAACGCACGTCTTGGCAAATCATTTAAAGTGATTGCCTATGCTGGCACAGGTAAAACCACTACACTCCAAATGATCAGTGATGCCATGCCTCAGCGGCGTGGCATGTACTTGGCATTTAACAAAGCCATTGCCACCGAAGCACAGAATCGTTTTCATCAAAATGTCGACTGTCGAACCTTTCACTCATTGGCCTATCGTAGTGTTCCACGTGGAGTGACTGACAAACTGCGTCTACCACGTTTAAGTCCGAGTTTTATTGCCAAAGAATATCGACTAGAACCGATCACCCTACGCCGTATGATGGGCGGTCGTTATGAAAAATATGTACTCATGCCTTCGCGCTTGGCGAGTCTGGTAGCAAACGCTGTCAGTTATTTCTGTTCGACCAGTTCACAGTACCCTGCCCCACGACATCTACAAGCGCCGAGTTGGTTGCATCCTGACGATATCGAAAGCTTACAAAAGCATTTATATCCTGCGATTGAACGTCGTTGGTTAGAGTCGATTGATCCGAACCATGCAGCAGGGATTGGGCACGATATTTATTTAAAACTTTGGGCTTTGTCTGAACCAAATATTCCTGCGGATTATGTGCTGTTCGATGAAGCTCAAGATGCTGACCCACTAATGCTGGGGATTTTACTGAAACAGCGGAATACCCAAGTCATCTATGTTGGCGATGCGCATCAACAAATTTATGCATGGCGTGGCGCAGTCAATGCCATGCAGCAACTCCCATTACCTGAATCACGTTTAACCACGTCGTTCCGTTTTGGTGAAGAAATTGCCTTGAACGCCAATGCTCTGCTGGGCGCATTGAATGAAACCGTACCGTTATTGGGTAATCCACAACTCAACTCTAAAGTGGTTAATAAGCCTCATACCAAGATGCGGGATGCCATTTTATGTCGTACCAATGCACGCGCGATGGAACTGTTATTGGCGGGTTTGGTCAAAGGTGAAAAAGTTAGCCTGCAAGCAGATCATGCGCGACTCAATCGTTTTGTCGATGCTGCAGCCATGCTCAAACAAGGCAAACGCGTGGTCGATGTCCCAGAGCTTGCATGGTTTAACTCATGGCATGATGTACATGAATATTGTGAAACCAATGACGGCAGCGATATTAAACCGCTGGTGAAGTTGGTCGATGATCACGGCACTGACCCGCTGAAAAAGGCGCTGGCGAAAATCACCCCGATTGATCAAGCCGACTACATCATCTCGACAGCCCATAAAGCCAAAGGTTTAGAATGGGATCGGGTACATATAGAAGATGACTACCAATTTAAACTCAACGATAAAGATTATAAAATTAGTGACGAAGAGTTACGGTTACTTTACGTGGCTTGCACACGTGCTAAAGTAAGTTTAAATATCCATCATATTTATGACTTGATGCAGCATTTAAAGCGTCAAATGCCCAAATCTTTGGCACAGGCGGTCAGCTAGTATGATGACAAAGGTGAATAAACAATAAATCAGTAAAAGGTGCACCATGAAAATACAATCGATTCAACTCAAGCACACCCTTCATTTTACTGATATCACCCTCAATTTTAATTATCACGATCTACCGATTACCTTAATTTTGGGTGATCAAAGCTCCGGAAAAACCTCCCTACTGCGCTTTAGTTATCAGGCCCTCACTTGGTTTGCTGCACGCTATAAAGATTTGCGTACTGCAGGCGTGGTGATGCTCGATCAAGACATCATGTTAAATCGCTTACAGTCGAAACTTGATATTCAGGTCAGTTTTCCCGAAGACATTGGCGCATTTCAGCTCTCAAGTGATCAACAAGACCAAGACCCGCAATGTTGTTCATGGCAATTGTATAAAACTTTAAACAGTCAAGGTGTCGGCCTCAGTAAGGCCGAAACACAGCAATTAGAATCCATGGTTGCACTATATCAAAAAGCCCTCAAAGCTGATCCGTTACAAGGGTTGCCACTCATTGCCTATTACCCTGCTGAACGCTTCGTCAACGACGTAAATATTCTCAATAAAAACAATCCTGCTATTTTTCAGCCTTCACATGCCTATGAAATCTCGGCCATTCCCTTTACCACGTTTATTCGTTTTTTTGAGTGGTTTCGTGAAATATCCGACATCGAAAATGCACAAAGTGCCGAATTAATTCAAAATTTATTACATCCTAAAACCCAAGCCGATACATCCAACGCATCAGACACGCCAATTTTTGGGCAAAAACTAGCACAAGCTCAGGCCGATCTATACGCGCCGTCACTCAGATCATTAAAACAAGCTTTAGAGACCGTATTGCCCGATGTGACCAATATTTATCTGCAATATCATCCTAAATTACAATTAATGGTCTGCTACCAAGGCAAAGACATGTTGTTTCAACAGTTGTCGAATAGTGTGCGCAACCTTGTGGCCTTAATTGGTGATATTGTGCGTCGCCTTTGTCTACTCAATCCTCACAGCTTGTATCCGTGCCAAGAAGGTGACGGTATTTTATTGATCGACGCCATAGATCACCAACTCGATCAAAACATGACCCAAGTGATTTTGACCCGTTTAAATCAAGCATTTCCACGACTCCAAATCATTGCCAGCGGCAACCGTCCTGAACTGCTGGAACAGGCTTCTCGTTTTCAGTGCTTACAATTACAGAATAAAAAGCTCAGTGAGATTCAGCCTGAAAAATTACAAGAAACCTATGATCAGATTTATCAACAGTTGCAACTCGGTTCAAAGCCATTGCTTCCGCCCAAAACTGAAGACACTGAATTAAATGAGCCGCTGAACAGCCCAGACACCATCCAGCACATGTTGCAGTTAATCCAGACGCAACTGACCGAGCAACAGCAACACCAATTGGTTAGGGCTTTATCACAGCGGGGTGATCAGGACGTTACGATCCAACCGCTGAGTTAAAAATACAGCGGCTGATTGGCTGAGCGTAATCCATAGCCTCGATGTTTAAATATTCAGCAACAAGGCCGCGATAAATGTCGAGTCAGTTGCGTCAGGCGTATAATGTGTAAGTGGTTCATAAAAAAGATTGATGTTGTTTTACGCATGTAATATGATCGGTTTTATTTGCAATTTTCATAGTAACATCGGAAATTGCTATCGCTTCACGAGTTGCGCAACACAGCTTGTTTTTAATTTTTTTGACACACATGGCTTTCAAGATTGAATTTTTGGACTGCTCTTTGCTGTCCTGTAATCCTTGAAAGATGAAATACACCTAGGTTTCACCGCCTAATCATGACAATGGATACGAGTGTGCTACCGATTATTATATTGTTACCGTTAATACTAGGCACAACACTTGTCTCGTGGTTGAAGCAATTCTCTCGCGGGGTAACAGCTTTAGGGGCGATTGGCGTCAGCCTCAGCAGTTTAGTTTTATTATTGAGTCAGGCTCAAGATGTCTTTAATGGCAAAACCATCATTCAAACTTGGCCGTGGCTCACTCAAGTTGGCATTGATTTCAGTTTTCGTCTCGATGCATTGGGCTTATTGTTTTCCCTGCTCATTACCGGGATCGGCACCTTAATTTATATCTATGCCTACTATTATTTAAGTCCAAAGAATTCGCTCAGTAAACTGTATGTTTTATTGATGCTATTCATGGCTGCCATGCTCGGCATTTCATTGTCTAATAATTTAATTTTATTACTTATTTTTTGGGAACTCACCAGTATTTCATCTTTCCTTTTGGTCGGTTATTGGAGCAATTACGACGCAGCTCAGCGTGGCTCTCGAATGGCTTTGACCATTACAGGCATGGGTGGTCTATGTATGTTGGGTGGTTTTGTTCTGCTGGCGCAAATCACAGGCACCTATCAGATTGACCAAATCCTGACGATGAGTAGCCAAATTCAGCAGCATTCGCTTTTTGTGCCCACACTCTTATTGATTTTAATGGGGGCCTTTACCAAAAGTGCACAGTTCCCTTTCCATTTTTGGTTGCCAAATGCCATGGCGGCACCGACCCCCGTCTCGGCTTATCTACACTCTGCCACGATGGTGAAAGCCGGAATTTTCTTGCTTGCACGCTTATTGCCAATCTTTGCAGGCGCGGCGTTGTATCACAACTTGGTCACCTTTATTGGTTTGTTTACCTTATGTATGGCGGCCTTCTTTGCCATTTTCAAAGAAGATTTAAAAGGGCTGTTGGCCTATTCCACCATCAGCCATTTAGGTCTGATCGTTTGTTTACTCGGGATCGGTTCTCCCCTCGCAGTTGCCGCTGCTATTTTCCATATCATTAACCATGCAACCTTCAAAGCAGCCCTATTTATGATCGCGGGGATTATTGACCACGAATCAGGTACACGTGATTTACGAAAACTCTCTGGTTTATGGCAATTACTTCCGTTTACAGCAACGCTGACCATGATCACTGCGGCCTCTATGGCAGGTGTACCATTAACCAATGGTTTCCTTTCTAAAGAGATGTTCTTTACTGAACTTTTGGCCAACCTGACTGGGCCAGTGATGATCGTGTCAGCCATCATTGCCACCTTTGCCGGTATCTTTGCTGTCGCGTATTCGGTACGTTTGGTTCATGGGGTATTTTTTGATGGTCCACTAGGGAAAGATGTTCCCAATAAAGAAGCGCATGAACCACCGTTTGGCATGCGCGCACCAGCAACCTTACTGGCTGCTTTATGTATTTTAGTTGGACTCTTCCCTGCGTTATTGGTTGAGCATATTGTCAATAGTACCGCGCGTGCGAGTATTCAAAATACTGCGTTTGAAGGTACACATTTAGCGATTTGGCATGGTTTAAATGCACCCCTTTTGATGAGTGTGATTGCACTTTTAGGTGGTTTAGTTTTCTATTTCGCATTGGCAAAGGGCGGCAAATTACGCCGTATCGATTTGGATCCTCTTTTGGGCCGTTTGCAAGGCAAAATCCTGTTCGACTTATTTTTAAAGCATCTTTTACTCAGCTCAAGAAAGTTCCGTCGCTTTACTGAAAATGGCAAATTACAAAGCTATTTATTGTGGATTTTAATCTTTAGTGTAGCCATCGTCATTGTTCCATTTTGGCTGCAAGGTATCGGCACAGGCAGCCGTGAACTGATACATGCACCAATCATCGCAATCGTTCTGTGGCTATTATTATTCTCTGCATGTTGGATGATGCTTTGGTTCCACCATGAACGGATTAAAGCCGTCCTCATCAGTGGTGCAGTCGGTCTGGTTGTGACTATGGTGTTTATCTGTTTCTCCGCTCCAGATTTGGCGCTCACGCAGATTACTGTTGACGTGGTGACCACCGTGCTCTTACTCATGAGCTTATCATTATTACCACAGCTCACCCCTTATGAGTCGAGTGTGTCTCGTCGTTGGCGAGATGCAATAATTGCGATTATTGCAGGTTTAGGGATCGCATGGATTTCATGGCTGATCATGACCCGCGATCATAATTCCATCTCATGGTTCTTTATGCAGCAATCCATCCCACTTGGTGGTGGTACCAATGTGGTCAACGTGATCTTGGTCGACTTCCGTGGCTTCGATACCTTTGGTGAAATTACCGTACTGGGAATTGCCGCAATTGGTACGCTGTGCATGATGGATGGTATGCGTGCTCATGGTACCACCATTACGCAAGGTCTGACCTATCGTTTTAATCCGTCACCACTGATGTTCCGTATTACATCATCATGGATTTTGCCTTTAGCACTCGTCATCAGCTTATATATTTTCCTACGGGGTCATAATTTACCAGGCGGTGGCTTTATTGCAGGCTTAATTACCTCTTTAGCCTTAGTGATTCAATATATCGCGCTCGGTCAAGACCGTGCCGAACAATTGATTGGTGCAAAATCAGGTCGCTTATATGAAGTTTGGATTGGTATTGGTTTAACCATTGCGGGGCTGACAGGTATCGCGGCTTGGCTATGGGGGCGTCCATTCCTGACCAGTGCTCATATCTATGTATCGCCACCCATTTTAGGTGAAATGCACCTTGCCTCCGCTGCCCTCTTCGACACAGGTGTCTACATCACCGTTGTGGGCGCGACGATGTTAATGATTTCCGTCTTAGGCGACTCGCGTCACTCGAGTATGTCTGGTCCAGTTCCAAGAGGCGAATAAGATGATTAGTTTAGAATTTTTACTCGCTTCAGCCATTGGCTTACTGACCGCAACAGGGGTCTACCTGATTTTGCGGGCACGTACCTTTCCTGTCGTGCTGGGTTTAGCCATGATTGGCTATGCTGTGAACTTATTTTTATTTGTCATGGGACGTATTCATGTCAACGCACCGGCTGTGTTAACTGAAACCACCAAAGCGACCGACCCTTTACCGCAAGCCTTGGTCCTGACCGCCATTGTGATTGGCTTTGCGACCACAGCCTTTATCGTACAATTGGCTCTGCGTAGCCGCTATGAAACCGGAACAGATCATGTGGACTCCAAAGAAGAAATACCGCAAATTGACCCGCGGGAGGATGAGCCATAATGCATGACTTCATCCAATTTTGGACTACGCATAGCCCGATTTTCAGTATTTTAATTCCTGCAATTACTGCATTTATTTTAGTCCTGCTGGGCAACCCCGGCTCTGGTTCTTTGGCGCATGACTGGCGACAACCTTGGCGTCGTGGAATCAGTTATGTTTCAGGCATTCTCGGGCTGATCACATCTATCAGTTATTTGATGATCGCCAGCTCTGGTCAAGTTTTGGTTTATAACCTGAGTGAATGGGCCGCACCATTCGGCATCGTCTTAGTCCTAGATCGACTCTCAGCTTTCATGTTGGTGCTGACCTATGGACTTGCTGTGCCAGTGATGTGGTTTGCCAGCAAAGAATGGGACGAGCGTGGTCGTTATTTCCATGCCATGTGCCATTTCTTACTGATGGGTTTGTGTGGTGCGTTCCTGACAGGCGATTTATTTAACCTGTTTGTGTTCTTTGAAATCCTGTTGATGGCATCATATGTTTTGCTCTTACATGGTCAAGGCAAAGCACGTTTTCAGCTTGGTATTCATTACGTCACCATTAACCTATTTGCCTCTGCCCTCTTCCTGATTGGACTCGGGATGATTTACGGCAGTGTAGGTAGCTTAAATATGGCTGATGTTGCACGACTTATGCCTTTGCTTGAAGCGGATCAACATCGTATTGCTGTGGCTGGTGCATTGTTACTGTTCACTGTCTTTGGCATCAAAGCTGCAATGCTGCCTGTAGGGTTCTGGTTACCAAAGACCTATGCTGTGGCAACCACGCCTGTGGCAGCCTTATTCACTATAATGACCAAGGTCGGCATCTATGCCATTCTCCGTGTCAATGGTACTGTGTTTGACGATGGGATTAGCCGTGAAATCTTACAACAGTGGTTGTTACCGATTGGCTTAGTAACCTCGCTCTATGGTGCCTATAGTGCTATCGGAACGGATCGCTTACGTCGTTTTGTCGGTTTTATGATTTTGTCTTCTATCGGGACAATATTGGTTGCGATTTCACTCTTTAATACTGATGCATGGGCTGCGGGGCTTTATTACCTGATTCACAGTACCATCATTGGTGCAGCTTTTTATATTCTCTCGGGTTGGATTACCTCACAACGTGGCGAATTTAAAGATCATTTTAAAATTGCGCCCCGTATGAAACAGCATAATACCGTTGCTGTTTGCTATTTCATCATTGCGTTGATGATGGCTGGTCTACCGCCATTTAGTGGATTTTTGGGTAAAGTATTTCTCTTGCAAGCAACGGCCAATTCACCTTACCAAATTATGATTATTTTGATCGTATTGTTGGTGAGTTTACTCAGTATTATCGCATTCACTCGAGTTGGTTTTGTGCTTTTCTGGCGTTCATCTCGCCCAGAAGATGATATTGATACTGAAGAATATCAGCGTTATCAGGCTTTGCCGAATAAGGCACCGCTTCGTAATGACAAAACCATTTATCTGCTGTTAACAGCGCTTGTGGGATATATGGTTTTTGCTGCACCGATCTATGACTATACCTACAAAACTGCGCAGCAAATTCAAAACAATCCATTATATGAATCATTGCTGCTAAAAAAGGATGAAAAAGGTCAAATCATCAGTGTTCAACCTTATGATCCTGAAAATTTACCTGAAACTAAATATGGTGGTGAATCAGCCGATCCAAATGCACACCTCATTCCTGCATTGATTGCACCTGAAACTCTACATGGCGAGCATATTTCTGAGTATAAGCAACGCCAAATTCAAGGACAGCAACAAGAAGAAAAACTACCTGAAGAGACCCAACTAAAACCGATGGAGGCACCTTAACATGGCGAAAACATCTGTATTAAATCGCTGGTTTCCGCATCCATTGGTATCAGTCATGGTTGGTCTGAGCTGGGTGATGTTAGCGCACAGTCTAGATGCGGCCACACTCTGCATGGCCTTGGTTTTAGCCATTGTTATTCCACGATTGGTTCGCCCTTTTATTGACCGAACGCCGAATATCAACTGGCTGGCAGCATGTAAATTATTCTTTGTGGTGCTGTGGGATATTATTGTCAGTAATATCCATGTTGCAAAATTAGTCCTTGGGCCAACACATAAACTGCACCCGAAATGGTTCCGTGTTCCTCTCGATACACAGCATGAGGAAGTCAATTCTTTACTTGCGATGATCATCACCACCACACCCGGTACAGTGTCTGCTGGGATTGACCAAGACCGTGGTGATATTTTGGTCCATGCGCTGAGCACGGATGACCCTGAAGCGGAAATTCAAACCATTAAAGAGCGCTATGAACGCCCTCTCATCCTCATTTTTGGCGCTGATACAGGAGAATCCACATGACAATTTTACCGTATGCGCTTGGCATCTGTTTAGTTGCGGTGACGATCTCGATGTTACTGTGCCTCATCCGCTTAGTGATGGGACCCTCAATCGTAGACCGACTACTTGCTTTAGATACCTTATTTTTAAATGCCACCTGTTTAATTGTCATTTTAGGTATTTATTGGGCAAGTACATCGATGTTTGAAGGGGCTTTATTGGTTGCCATGCTTGGGTTTGTGTCTACAGCCGCTTTAGCACGCTATTTCACCACTGGCCACGTCATCGACTAGGAGTACATTAATATGCAATTAGTCATGGAAATTTTGGTCTCGATTTTTTTGGTTATTGGCGCTTTTTTCATGTTGGTCGGCGGTATTGGCATGGTTCGCCTACCCGACTTATTTATGCGTCTGCACGCACCGACTAAATCAAGCACCTTAGGCTTAGGAAGTTTTCTAATTGCTGCAATTATTTATGCAGCATTTCAAGGTCGTTTTGGTTTTGCAGAAATCCTAATCACGCTCTTTGCCTTTATCACAGCACCGGTTTCTGCAAACCTCATGGCACAAGCAGCCTTACATTTACGACTGCGCTCGATGAGTGGTGATGCACCAGAAGCGCTCAATCGCCCTCTTCCTTGGCAACGAACTCGGCGCCGTGCCTTTCACTCTAAAGTCCATTCAAAACCGGAAGATCTGGATTAATTCCAGATCCAGTTTTGTTTATGTCTTCGAGCTAAAAAATTCTTTGATTCGCATCCACATTTTTTCAAATACGCTACTTTGAGCCATATATTGCAAACGCTTTTGGTTATATGGCGTCGTTTTTAAACCATATTTTTCAGCTAAATCAATCAGCATATTTGTTTCATAACTACTTTGAAAATGATCAGACCATTTAGGCTGATATTGACTCATCTCAAGATTCGCCAATTCTTGACATCCTCACCCCCTTAAAAGAGGGTGATTCCTACAGCTAGACGCTTATGCCCAAGCGCAAGAATGTTTAGAGCTGAGTTTATATCTCGATCATGAGCTGTACCACAGCTCATGCACTCCCATTCTCTTATTCCAAGATCTGTCTTACCTTT
>NZ_VPAM01000013.1:0-89026 GCF_013419215.1 Acinetobacter sp. YH12096
TTGACAAGAAGATGTTTTATTTGCATCTTAAAGAAACGGAATATCGCTTCAATCATCGCCATGGTAATTTATACCTCGATTTGCTTAAAATACTCCGTAACAACCCTCTTTAACTTCCTAAGCCCCAAATATATATCTCCTTTAAATCTAGATTAATCTATAGTTTGAGTCTATCAAATACAAAAATACAGCTCCCAACTCAATGAGAACTGTATTTTTAATACTAAAAATTGATCGAAATTAAACGGCAAGTACTTTCACAATAATGGTTTGCATGTCTTCATTTTCTTCAGCCAAATAAACACGCTTTAACTCTTTACTTTTCACTTTGAATTGATGATTTTGATACTGAATTACAGCCGGAATTTGATCAAAATACAGGCTATCTGCGTCTAATTCTTCTTGAAAAAGTGGCGTGCCCAATTGATAGTCTAGGCTTTTTAATACTACATATTTAACAGTCGTTTTCATTGAAATAAACCTACTTTTGTTACGCTCTTTATTTTAAGTTTTAACATCGTTTCCCTTCCGAAGAAACCTTTATTTCATCTTTTCGTACAGCTTCTAAACAATCACACTATTTTTGTGAATTCCTCAACGCCCACAGTGCCACCTTAGACTTTTAGTGAAATTACAGGCGAGCGGAATCAATGCTAAAATTTTAAGAATACTAATGATCATTCACCATTCTACTTTGGGGTAAGCACGTGCTTAAACAGTGTTGCGATGCTTTAGAACAAAAATCCATGACCATCGCGTTTATCGAGAGTGCAAGCTCTGGTTATTTATGTAGCCAATTTTCAATTTATAAGAATAGTGGTGCAGATATCTTGTTAGGTGGTCTTGTGAGCTATGATCCATCGATCAAACGTGAAATTTTAAAAGTAGATCCTCTACTAATAGAAAAATTTACGGCCGAATCCGCAGAAGTGACTCAAGCGATGGCTGAGCAAGGACAACAACTATTTTTACATGCGGACTTTGTGGTGGCCTGCACTGGATTACTCAAACCCGGTGGCAGTGCAACCGTAGAAAAACCCGAAGGAACATTTTATATTTCAATTTTACATGATGGTCGTATCTATAATTATCATTATTTTATTTTGGGTACGGCTTTAGAACGCTTAGATCAGTTAACTGAAAATGTTGCTCACAGTGTATTAGACATCTTAAATGCAGAATAAAACATACATAATCTTCATATTTAAATATCATTTTGCATCGCATACTGTATTGAGGAATTTACTTATCAGGACAAGAAAATGCAGCTACGTCATTTCAATGCATTCGCAATTAGCACCCTAATGTCCTGTTTTGCTTTCGCGACGGTAGGTGGCCCTCAAACCATTGAGGTTTTAGGTTTTGATAAAAAAGACCAAAAAATCTATTTAATGCGTCATTTTGAAGATGGTCGTGGTCGTTTACCACAATTATATTATTATCAATTAAATAGCCAAAAACCGACGCAATTAATTACAGTGAAGTCTTTGTATATTAATCCAAAGACAAAACGGATTGATTACGATCAAGACAGCATCCAGTTTGATAAAGAAATCGCGAAAATAAAAAAACGTTTGGTCGAATTAACACCAGTAAATAACAATAATGCTCGAATACAGGTATTAACAACCATGAATGGCGCTGCAAAATCATGGTATGACCCCACTGAAACCATTGATAAATGGACCTATCAATATCGTGTTAAAAATTCGCAGTATAAAAGCACCATACAAAAGGCTGAGACCTATAAAGAAGGTTTAAAAATCTCTAAAACTTATCGTGTAGTGCAAAAGCCTTTTTATTTAGTGACTGTTAAATATCTAGGGATTCCATTTGAAACGGGATATAGCGTCGAAGATCCTGTTTTATTAACCAAATAGATTGTTAACTCAATTAACAAATAATAAAAAAGCCTCTTTTGAGGCTTTTTTATTTCACTTTAAAATTATGCCGCAGAACGCTCTGCAATTGGCACCACTTTGCGCAGTTCAGGGCCTGTATAGTCCGCGCTTGGGCGAATGATTCGGTTATCCGCACGCTGTTCCATCACATGTGCTGCCCAGCCTGTTACACGTGACATTACAAAGATTGGCGTGAATAGTTTGGTTGCAATATCCATGAAGTGATAAGCCGATGCATGGAAGAAGTCTGCATTACAGAACAATTTCTTCTCGCGCCACATCACTTCTTCACAGCGTACTGATACTGGATAAAGCACAGTATCACCGACGTCTTTAGCTAGGCGTTCAGACCAAATTTTGATGATGCCATTACGTGGATCATTGTCTTTATAGATCGCATGACCAAAGCCCATGATCTTTTCTTTACGCTCAAGTTTGCCGAGCATTTCACGTTCAGCTTCTTCTGGAGACGTCCAATTTTCAATCATTTCCATGGCAGCTTCATTTGCACCGCCATGTAATGGGCCACGAAGTGAACCAATCGCACCAGTAATACACGAATGCATATCTGAAAGCGTCGAAGCACATACACGTGCTGTGAAAGTAGATGCGTTAAACTCATGCTCTGCATACAAAATCAGTGATACGTTCATCACTTGCTCATGCAATTCATTTGGTTTTTCACCACGAAGTAAATGCAAGAATTGAGCGCCAATTGAATCATCATCGGTATTTTCTTCTACACGTACGCCGTCATGGCTAAAACGATACCAGTAGCAGATGATCGCAGGAAGCGTTGCCAAAATACGATCTGCAACATCTTGTTGTTCATCGAATGATTTTTCTGTTTCAAGGTTACCTAACATTGAAACGCCTGTACGCATCACGTCCATTGGGTGTGAGTCAGCAGGAATACGCTCTAAAACTTCTTTCAACGCTTGTGGTAATTGACGCAGTGATTTGAGTTTGGCTTTGTATGCTGCAAGCTGTTCTGTTGTTGGTAATTCACCAAAGAAAATCAGGTACGCGACTTCTTCAAACTGACAGTTTTCTGCCAAGTCTTGAACGTCATAACCACGATAGGTTAAGCCCGCACCACTTTTGCCTACAGTTGACAATGCAGTTTTACCAGCTACTTGTCCGCGCAGTCCTGCGCCTGTGAGTACTTTTCCTTCAGCCATTTTTTATTTTCCTTCAGTGAACAATTTATCTAAGGTGTTTTCAAAAGTGTGATAATCGAGGAATTGATAGAGTTCTTTTCGTTGTTGCATTTTATCCAGTACATTGACTTGTGTACCGTCATTGCGGATCGCATGCATTACTTCGAGTGCCGCTTTTTGCATTGCACGTGTTGGTGATAATGGGTAAAGCACCATTGAAATGCCTTGCTCGCCTAGTTCTTCTTTGGTGTAGTAAGGGGTATCACCAAACTCTGTAATGTTTGCCAGTACAGGGACACCAACTGCATCGCAGACTGTTTTATACATGGTAATGTCAGTCATCGCTTCAGCAAAGATCGCATCTGCGCCTGCTTCTACACAGGCACATGCACGGTCGATCACTGCTTGCAAACCTTCTTTTTGCAAAGCATCTGTACGCGCCATCACCACAAAGTTTGAATCGGTTTTTGCATCAACAGCAGCTTTAATACGGTCAACCATTTCTTGTTGTGACACGATTTCTTTGTTCGGACGGTGACCACAACGTTTTTGTGCCACTTGGTCTTCGATATGAACCGCTGCTGCACCCGCAGCAATCATTTGTTTCACAGTACGAGCAATGTTAAATGCACCGCCCCAACCTGTATCGATATCGACAAGTAATGGCGTATCTACACGTTCAGTAATACGACGAACATCTTCCAAAACATTGTCTAAGCTGGTCATGCCTAAGTCAGGTAAACCATATGAATAGTTCGCAACACCTGCACCAGATAAATATATGGCTTTATAGCCAACTTCTTTTGCCATCATTGCTGCATATGCATTTACTGTGCCAATGATTTGTAATGGTTTTTCTACTTCCAATGCTTGTCTAAATCTTAAGCCTGCAGACGTTTGTTGTGTCATATTCCTTTCCACGGCATTTACTTTAATTTTCGAAGTTTGAGTATATCCATATTTTTTTCCAACTCTATGGCTTTGTAGAATATTAACTCTAAAACTTTAGTCAAATATTTCACTTGTCACCTATCTGTTGTTATTCTTTAGTCAAAGATCCCTTATTTATTAGCAAAGCAGAAAAGTACTGAATTTTTTGCTATAATTATCGTCAAATCAGCTATTTTTTTGTTAAATATTATCACTTTATGCAAGATTTAATACACATTGAACCTTTAACGCATGACCAGCCACAAACGCGGCGCGGACATGAACGATGTGTTGCGCTTTTAGAAAGTGCTACGGAGCTTTTTTTAAAACGTGGTTTTGATGCAGTTTCATTAGATGACATCGTGAATCATGCAGGTGGTTCAAAAGCGTCAATCTATAAATATTTTGGTAATAAAGACGGATTATTTAAGGCCATTTGTGACTATCGTCGCTGCTTATTTTTCAAAGATATTTGCCTACCATTTACGGTGAGCCCTGACACCGATATTCGTGCTTATCTCATCAATACTTTAAGTGACTTTCATCAGCATATTGTGATGCCTGAAAATGCTGCATTTATGCGGCTAGTCTTAGAACAAACAGGACGTAATCCTGAAATAGCACGTTATATTCATGAGCAAGGCCCAAAACAAATTCAGAACACCGTTGCAGAAATTTTGTATCAAGCACATCAACACGGTTTGCTGTATTGTGAAAACCCACTGTTTTCGGCTCAATTTTATTTTGGAATTTTGCGTAATTTAGAATGGCGCGTTCTCATGGGCATCACCATTGATGAAAATGATCAAGAAACCATCAATTACATAAGTTATTGCGTTGATCGTTTCCTAGACGGTCACCAAAAGCGCTAGATTTTTTGCAATTTACCTCTCTTATAGTATATTAATCGATTACTTTTTCTCTAACCAACCAACAACTAATTGTTGTTTTGTTCTTTGATTCAGCAATTATTGTGGAGTAACAATGGCTCTACGTCACTTTCTAACTTTACGCGATTTATCGACTTTAGAACTTAACCAAATTGTACAGCGCGGTATCGAACTCAAGCGCAAACAGCATAACAATGAAGTTTTCCAACCTTTCGTTGGTAAAGTCATGGGCATGATTTTTGAGAAATCGAGCACCCGTACACGTGTATCGTTTGAAGCAGGAATGAGCCAATTTGGTGGTAGCGCAATTTTCCTTTCATCTCGCGACTCTCAATTAGGTCGTGGCGAGCCAGTTGAAGATTCTGCACGTGTGATTTCAAGCATGCTTGATATTGTGATGATTCGTACTTTTGGTCATGACATTGTTGAACGTTTTGCTTCTTATTCAAAAGTTCCTGTCATCAATGCATTAACAGATGATCACCACCCTTGCCAATTACTTGCCGATGTTCAAACATTCGTTGAACACCGTGGCTCTATTGAAGGTAAAACGGTTGCTTGGATTGGTGATGGCAACAATATGTGTAACTCATATATTGAAGCAGCTCATATGTGGGGCTTTAAATTAAAAATCGCCGCACCTAAGGGCTATGAACCTAAAGCAGAATTTTTATCTGAATTTGCACACTGTGTTGAACTTGTTGATTCTGCAGAAGATGCTGCAGTTAATGCAGATTTAATCGTGACAGATGTTTGGGCAAGTATGGGCCAAGAAGAAGAACAAAAAATTCGTGAAAAAGCGTTTGCAGATTATCAAGTGAATGAACGCCTGATGGATCTTGCTCACACTGACTGCTTATTTATGCACTGCTTGCCTGCACATCGTGGTGAAGAAATTTCTGAAAATATGCTTGACCACAAAAATGCAGTGGTTTGGGATGAAGCTGAAAATCGCTTACATGCACAAAAAGCACTTGTTGAATTTTTAATTAACGAAAATCTTAAAAAAGACTAAGGTTTTACTTAGATAAATGAAGCACCTTCGGGTGCTTTTTTTGTTTTTGCATGCTTTAATAAAACCATAACTTTTATAAGTGATTTAAAATATGCACATTCAAAACAGCTTTTTAATTTTAGTCTCTTTGGGCCTAAGCACCGTTACATTTGCAGCATCTCCAACTGAGTTAGATCAATACCTCGTAAAAAAAGGAATTTTGGATGCTGCATACCAAATCAAAAATAAACCTGCATTAGATGAAATACTTTCTGCCATAAGTGACGAGGACTCTCGTACTCTTCCTTTTCAAGTTGACCAAAATATGTTGATGGAAAAAATGGAAGTTTCAGCAGATAAAATAGAAATCGAAGGAATTATCACCACACCTGACTTTACACAATTTGCAGAATCGGTGGGTCAACAGCAAGTCAAACAACTGATCAAAAAAAATTCTTTACAAAATTGTGAATTACTATTTGAGCATCAATTTCAACGTGTAAATCCATATGTATTAGAGATGGATTTATCTTCACCTCAACAGAAATACGAAATAAAAATCCACAACGCTGAATGTAAATTTAAATAAACATCTGATTTCTTATAGCTCTTGGTTTAACTTCTGCAATGTTTATTACTTAACGAATTAAACCTTGAGGCTGTAATGCAATCACAGCTGCACCCACCAATACAATGATGCCACCTAGCATATCCCATCGCGTTAGAACTACGTGATCGACAAAACGCAACCACAGCAATGCAGAGAAAATGTAGATTCCACCATAGGCTGCATAGATACGACCCGAAGCTGCTGGATGCAACGTCAATAACCAAACAAATGCAGCCAATGCAAGGGCTGTAGGAATCCATAACCACTGCGATTTTTGCTGATTTATAATCAAATATGGGAAGTGACAGCCTAAAATTTCCATCAATGCTGTTAGTGCAAATAAACCAAATGTGGTCAGCACTTTTGTTAATGGTAAATCCATCATAGAAAAATCCAAATCTAGCGTCGAATAAATATAAAAAACCCGTGCAAGCACGGGTTTTTTATAAATAAATTATTTAAGCAGGTTCAGCGGTTTGGTCTTCAAACACTTCGAGTTTTAAGCCCACAGCTTTACCATTTTCTTTCTTCACTGAAACAGCAACATTGCCGCCATGTTCCGCAAGCTCACCAAACAGAATCATTTCAGCAAGCGGTTTTTTCAAATGCTCTTGGATTAAACGCTGCATTGGACGAGCGCCCATCAAGCGATCGTATCCTTGCTCAGCCATCCATTCGCGTGCATCTTGATCAACCTCAAGAACCACTTTCTTATCATCTAACTGTGCCTGAAGCTCTGTTAAGAACTTATCAACCACACTTTCAATGACCGTTGTTGGCAATGCTTTAAATTGAATAACACCATCTAAACGGTTACGGAACTCTGGTGAGAAGGCTTTTTTCATCGCGTCTTGGTTATCATTACTGTTGTCTTGGTCCATGAAACCAATGCTCACACGTGAAATTGATTCTGCACCAATATTGGTAGTCAGTACTAACACAACGTTACGGAAGTCAGACTTACGACCGTTATTATCTGTTAATGAACCATGATCCATAATTTGCAGTAACAAATTAAAGACATCTGGATGTGCTTTCTCAATTTCGTCTAGTAATAGCACGCAATGCGGATTTTTATGAATCGCGTCGGTCAGCAAACCACCTTGATCAAAACCGACATAACCCGGAGGCGCACCAATTAAACGAGATACGGCATGACGTTCCATGTATTCTGACATATCAAAACGTACTAGTTCGACGCCTAATAATTTCGCCAATTGCTTAGTGACTTCAGTTTTACCCACACCTGTAGGACCCGCAAAGACAAAATTACCCACTGGCTTATCTGGCGCTTTTAGACCTGCACGAGATAATTTAATCGCAGATGCAAGCGCTTCAATCGCTTCATCCTGACCAAACACCACACGTTTCAGATCACGCTCAAGATTTTCAAGGACGCTCTTATCATCTTTAGACACAGTTTTCGGTGGAATACGGGCAATTTTCGATACGATATCTTCAATGTTTTCAACTGAAATGACCGTATCATCCTGCTCAGCTTTTAAACGACGCTGCGCACCAGCTTCATCAATCACATCAATGGCTTTATCTGGCAAGAAACGATCATTGATAAATTTCGCTGATAGTTCTACCGCAGAAACCAAAGCTTGATCTTCGTATTTCACATGATGGAATTCTTCAAATTTGCCTTTTAAGCCACGCAGAATATCAATCGTTTCTGAAATAGATGGTTCATTGACATCAATTTTTTGGAAGCGACGAGATAATGCATGATCTTTTTCAAAGACTTGACGGTATTCTTGGAAAGTCGTTGAACCGATACAACGCAAAGTACCATTTGCCAAAGCTGGTTTGATGAGGTTCGATGCATCCATCGTGCTGCCCATACTTGAGCCTGCACCGATGATCATGTGAATTTCATCAATAAATAAAATAGCTTCGGGCTTTTTCTTCAAGGCATTTAGCAGTTGTTTTAAACGCTTTTCAAAATCACCACGGTATTTAGTTCCTGCAACTAAAGCACCAATGTCTAAACTAAATACTTCTGCATTTTCAAGCGGTTTAGGTGCTTTGCCATTTACAATGAGCCAAGCCAAACCTTCAGCAATCGAAGTTTTACCTACACCCGGATCACCCACCAAAAGTGGGTTGTTTTTACGGCGACGGCATAGAATTTGAGCTGTACGTTCAATCTCTTTTTCACGACCAATCAGTGGATCTGTTTTGCCTTTTTGAGCTTCAACATTGAGATTGGTCGTATATAGCTCTAATGGGCCAGAATTTGAAGACGTGGTGCTTTCACCATCGAGCTCTTCGATTTCTTCTTCGGCTTGGACTTCATCTTTACGTATGCCATGAGACAAATACTGCGTTAATGTCAAACGGTTGATTTGATGGCGTTTAAGTAAATACACCGCAAATGAATCACGCTCTGAATACATCGCAACTAAAATGTCTGCACCTTCTACAGTGCGGTCATTACCACTCGATTGCACATGGAAAATTGCACGCTGCAAAATACGATCAAAACTTTCTGTAGGATGTGGCGCTTGATCGCTATTTTCGCCAAGCTTAGGGGTATGTTGTTCTACGTATTCTTCAAGTTCTTTGCGAAGCACAATAATGTCTGCGCCACATGCTTTCAATGCATTAACAGCGGAATCATTATCCAGTAAAGCCAATAATAAATGTTCTACCGTCAAAAATTCATGTCTCTTTTGACGAGCCATGCTGACAGCCAAACGTAGTGATACTTCTAATTGACGACTGAGCATGTAATCCCCTTATTAATCTTTTGGCTCAATCTGACAAAGTAATGGATGACTTTGCGACCGAGCGTAATTATTGACCTGATTTGCTTTAGTCTCTGCGATGTCTCGCGGATAAACCCCTGCAACACCCTTTCCTTCATAATGTACAGTTAGCATTACTTGAGTGGCTTGGTCAAGATTCAAAGCAAAGTATTGTTGTAAAATTTCAATTACAAAGTCCATTGGGGTGTAATCATCGTTCATTAAAACGACAGCATACATAGGAGGACGCTTTAACTCAGGTGGCGCAGTCAATACTTGAATGTCTGAATCACCATCATCCTGCGTACCTTGGCTGAGAGTCGGGTTTAGATGCCAGTCCACTAAACCAGATTGGTAAAATGAATTTTTAATGTCAGATAAACACGTTTGACGCTTATTGGTTCGCATAGGATTTAGGTTTCACACTTAGTTTGCACTTGCTTCAGTTTGAGGAATTTCTGAAAGGAAGGCAGATTGATTTTCAACAGGCTGACCTTTCGACCAGCTAAAATGGCGAATAACGGGTTTAGAACCGGTTAAACACACTTCAATAAAGTCTGGACTGAAGCCTTTTGGCATGGTCCAACGTCCAGTGAGTCGTTCACTTTCACTAAAGTTAAAGTTTTTGTCTTCTAATGGCACTGCAAGTACTTCTGTGCCCTTAATTAGACGCAGTTCAACACTTCCAGATACATTACTTTTTGATGGGCTAACTTGAACGAGATCAAGTTGGTATTCATACGCATTTTCAGGTAAAGGTTTAATCGCTAAATGTTGTACTGCAAGAGGCATACCACCACGTTGGCGCAATACTTCACGATACAAAACACTCAAATTACCAGTTAATTCTTGATCATCACGTGCTTTTTTAACAGCCAAATATAAATCATTTGAATTACTTACAGCGACATCACGCTCTTGGATTGCCGCATTCAAACTTTTATTTAGGCCTGCTAATTCAGTTTTTTGCTTTTGCACCACATCAACCAGTTGCTCTGCATCTGCATCATATCCGACCACAGTTAAGCCCTGACGATGACCGATACTATATCCGAGCAAACCGCTGCTCAATGCAAGTACAACTGCACCAATCGCCAGTGGCATATTCGTCTTCATAAAAGGCGTTTTTTCACTGTTTTCAGGTTCTGACTTGAAATTAGATTCTGTATTCGACATCGTCATCTCTTATTTTTAGTTCACTCAAGGCACACATTTAAATCCAGTTTTAAATGTGTGTGAAGTTTTAAATCGTTTCTTATGGTAATAAACCAATGCCTTGAAGTCCTGCATTTTCAGCAAAACTAAACATCAAGTTCATATTTTGTACGGCTTGACCTGCAGCACCTTTCACCAAGTTGTCTTGAGCCACCAAAATCACTAATTTTTTCGGTTGAGGTTTGCAAATCGCAATACGTAATTGGTTCGCACCACGCACAGTACGTGTTTCAGGTGAGCTACCTGCCGGCATAACATCTACAAACTGCTCATTGGCATAGAACTGTTCATATATGCTTTGTAAATCCGCAGAAGCACCTGCGTCTGTCAAATCAATATAGATAGTGCTGAGCATGCCACGAATCATCGGTACTAAATGCGGTACGAATAAAATTTCGTTAAACACACCTTTTTGACCTGAAATATTTTCTAAGGCTTCTACAATTTCAGGATGATGACGGTGACCCGCCACACCATACGCTTTAAAGTTATCTGCATTTTCAGAATAGATCATGCCTAGGCTGGCTTTACGGCCTGCACCCGACACACCTGATTTTGCATCAATAATAATGCTTTCTGGTTTCACTAATCCTTCAGCTTTTAAAACTGGTGCTAAACCGAGCTGAACAGTTGTTGGGTAGCAACCTGGGTTACCAATCACTGAAGCCTTTTGAATTTTTTCACGGTTTAATTCTGATAAACCATAAACTGACTCTTTTAATAGCTCTGGACATGCATGGTCTAGACCATACCATTTCTCAAATTGAGCTAAGTCTTGCAAGCGGAAGTCAGCAGCAAGGTCAATCACTTTAGTATTTGCAGCAACTAACTCTTCTGCGTGTTTCATTGCAACACCGTGCGGCGTCGCAAAGAATACAACGTCACATTGTTTTAGTTCTTCAATATTTAGATCTGAATAGCAAAGGTCTGTATGTCCACGCAAACTTGGGAACATATCATCCACACGGCGGCCATTTTCAGTACGCGAAGTTAAAACTTTCACTTCTGCATTTGGGTGTCGCAGTAAAATACGCAGTAATTCAACACCTGTGTAACCTGTACCGCCGACAATACCTACTGAAATCACGCTCATTACCTCTATTCAAAGTATCCATTTGATGACTGCGTAGTATGACAGGAAGTTGAGGATTTCTGAACTGTTTTGCTTGGGTTTAGCTGTTTTTTTAACGTCTTAGAGCATCAGCGCTTTTAATTCTAAAATTATCTGCCACTGGTCTTTAATCATTTGATTTCTTGCATTGATTTGCTATTTTTCATCACAAATAACAAAAAAGATCCCCCTTATGCAAAACGAAATTGATGAAGCCTCTACACTTAATACACTAAATAGAATGTCTGATGCAGGACTTGATTTAACCCAGCCTCGTCTGTTTGATTTTCTACTTTGGCTGCCTACTCAAGGGGCAGCAATTCAAATCTCACAAGAAATTTTTAATATGGGCTTTAAAGCATCGATATATCAAGATGATGAAGATAGGAGTTGGACTTGCGAGTGTTCTAAAGTCATTATTCCATCTTTTGAAAATGTAATAGAAATTGAAAGAAAACTGCATTTTTTGGCGCAAAGTTATGACGGCCATAGTGATGGTTTTGGAACAATGGGCTAAGTTTGTTTATATTTTAAATAAATAATGTACTTAGGCTATTTTATCTAAATGTAATTAAACATCTTAATTTGAGGTTAGGAAACACTCCACCACCACGGCATTGGACTGCTCTTCAACGTTTTCCGATGCTGTTGGAAATGAACATCATGTTTTTGAACTTCTGCCCAAAAGTTTGGGCTATGGTCAAAGTGCTTAGTATGCGCTAACTCATGTACAGCTACATATCGTGCAATTTCCAATGGAAAAAGTACCAAACCACTATTCAACATAATGTCATGTCTAGCAGAACAGCTCCCCCAGCGAGTTTTGGGCTGACGAATCGAGCACTCACCATATTTCAAGCCTGTTTCACTGCTCACTTGCTTTAAATAAATCGGTAAATACTTTTTAGCGTAAGCAATCACAAAGCTTTTTAAATATTGTTCAGGCTGCCGGTCACTGATGAAAAGCTGATGATTTTCTTCATCCAAGATAAATGAATGTTTTTGCGTTTGATACACAACCTGTAAAGGCTGTTCTAAATTAAAGAGTTTTAATTCTGCTGGAAGCGTTTTATCAATCTGCCCTGCTTTTTCCTGCTGCTTCTGCCATGTTTCAATCATCCACTGTTCTGATTGTTCTAAAAATTCTTGAACTTGGCGCGGTGTACAAAACTGGGGAACCGTTAATTTAATTTGAGTTGGTTCGACACGCAGTCTTAAGCGTGTGGCACGTAATTTTCGAGTGATTTGAATTTCAGGAAGGTTTGGTGTCATTAATTCTATAATTTTATTATGAAATTTGTAGTTCACTCTCCTTTTAGGAGAGGGTTAGGGAGAGGTTGATTAACTCCCTAACCCCTACCTTCTCCCTTAGCCATCAATGGCACAAGAGCAGGAACTTTCAGCAGATTAAACCGCAGTACGCTCTTCAATACCGTTATCAGTCGCAACAACAGCAATATCCGCTTTGTTTAATGCAAAGATGCCGTTACACACTACACCCGGAATGTCATTCAAAGTCTTTTCAAGCTCTAAGGCATTCAGGATATTTAAGTTGTGTACGTCTAAAATTACATTACCGTTATCTGTTACTACGCCTTCACGGTACACAGGATCGCCGCCTAAAGAAACGATTTTACGTGCCACAGCAGAACGTGCCATTGGAATCACTTCTACAGGAAGCGGAAATTCACGTGCCAACTGATCAACCCATTTAGAATCATCTACGATACATACGAATTTTTTCGCAATTGATGCAACGATTTTTTCACGAGTCAACGCAGCGCCGCCGCCTTTAATCATGTGCATATGACGGTCAATTTCGTCAGCGCCATCCACATAGGCATCTAAACCGCCAACGTGGTTCATATCAACCACTTCAATGCCTAATTTTTTCAAACGCTGTGCAGTTGCTTCAGAACTCGCAACAGCGGCTTCGAGTTGAAGCTCTGGCAATAATTCGATGAGGAAGTTCACAGTACTTCCTGTACCAACACCCAAAATACCGCCCTTTGGCAAATGCTTTAACGCAGCTTTTGCGGCAGCTTGTTTCTTTTCATCTTGGGTAGCATACAGACTCATAACTTGGCTCAACTATTTTTTGACATTTGTTGCTGATTTTACAGCCCAAATGTACGGGTGTTTGTTACAATGAACGCCTATTTTAAACTGTTAGATGGAAAATTAACATGCTGTCTCGTTTGGTTCGACAAATATTACAGGCAACGGTCTATGACGTTGCAATCGAAACCCCACTCGAAGCAGCGCCACGAATTAGTGAAAAACTAAACAATAACATTCGCTTTAAACGCGAAGATTTACAACCTGTCTTTTCTTTCAAGCTACGCGGTGCCTATAACCGTATTAGTCAATTACCGAAATCTCAGTTGGAACGTGGCGTTATTACTGCTTCTGCAGGTAACCATGCTCAAGGCGTGGCTTTATCTGGTAAAAAGTTAGGTATCCGCGCCATTATCGTTATGCCTAAAACCACACCAGACATTAAAGTACAAGCGGTTAAACGCTTAGGCGGTGAAGTGGTTCTGCATGGCGATTCTTTTGACGTAGCCAATAAATACGCAATCCAATGTGCAAAAGATGAAGGTATGACCTTTATTCCACCTTATGACGACGAACTCGTTATGGCCGGTCAAGGAACCATTGCCAACGAAATTTTGCGTCAATGGCGTGATGTAGACTATGTATTTGTTGCTGTGGGCGGTGGCGGTCTCATTGCCGGTGTAGCTGCTTATCTTGGTGATGTGGCACCGCATGTTAAAGTCATTCCTGTTGAATATGACGAATCAGCATGTTTAAAAGCAGCCTTTGAAGCTAATGAACGTGTCATTCTTCCATCTGTAGGTTTATTTGCCGACGGTACTGCCGTTGCGCAAATTGGTGAAAAGCCATTTGAAGTCATTCAGCTACAAAAATCAGATAACTCAGGCCCAATTGTTGAGCGTGAAGTTGTACTGGTAAATACAGATGAAATCTGTGCAGCCATTAAGGATACCTTTGATGAATGCCGTAGCATTGTTGAACCATCTGGTGCAATGGCGCTTGCAGGGATTAAAAAGTATGTTGCTGAGCATGGCCTAGAAGATAAAAATATGGTGTCAATTGTTTGCGGTGCAAACATGAACTTTGACCGCTTACGCTATATTGCAGAACGTACAGAACTCGGTGAACGTAAAGAAGCAATCTTTGCTGTAACCATTCCAGAAGAAAAAGGTTCTTTCCTTAAATTCTGTCGTGCACTGCAAGGCCGTAACATCACAGAATTCAACTACCGTGCAAGTGATTCTTCTGCGGCGCAAGTCTTTGTGGGTATCAGCCTAAAAGGTGGAGAAAAAGAACGTCATGACATCTATGAAACATTAAAGTTTGAATACGATGTAGATGATCTTTCTGATGATGAAGTCGCTAAGCTTCATATCCGTTATTTAATTGGCGGTCATGCAGATATCGAAAATGAACGCCTATTCCGTGTTGAATTCCCTGAACGTCCAGGTGCGCTACTGACTTTCTTGGAACGTCTTGGCCCTACCCACAACATCACGCTTTTCCATTACCGTAACCACGGTGCTGCTGAAGGTCGCGTATTGGTGGGTATGGAAGCAACGGATGCGAAACAAAACCCAGATGGTTTAATTGAAACATTGGAAAATATTACCTATCCATATGTTGAGATTACCAATAACCTCGGTTATCAACGTTTCTTGAAATAAGTAAAATTTCTATATGAAAGCTGGGATCTAGGTTCCAGCTTTTTTATTTGCATCAACTATTTCCTGAATCAAAATAAATAAATTCATCAAATTAATTTATCAACGCTGTCATTGTTGTTAATTTAACCATACCCTATAATCCATTGAAAATAAAACAAAATGGATATTTAAAATTGAATTTTTATGCCTTATTTATGATCGTCATTGTGGGTTTAGGCGGATATTTTTATGTATATCCGGCTTATCAACTTAAGCAAGAGGAAGATAAGATTCGTCAAAGTATGAAACAAATTCCAAATCAGTCACGTACGCAAAATCTAGAAAATATTTACGGCTATACCGCGCAGGCTGAAATGTTGAATCAATATCCAAATTACATTGTATATATTCGCTTTGATGAGCTAAGTGATCAAACCGCTCCCGAATCTGTTCAAACCATTATCCGTGAATTTTCATGCGATGGCTTAAACCGTTTAAAGAACAATTCCGAGCTTGTTCGTAAAGCCACTCTTAATGTCATTAAAGAAGATCAACATCAATTTCAATATATTCTAAAAAATAAACTAGGCTATGAAATTTTTAAATACCAACAAGTTATGGATAATTGCCCCAATATTGCTGAACTTTATGCCTATCAAAATACTGAAGAAATTAAAAATTAGAGCTTTTCGGTTTAGATGGATTATGTAAATTTTCATAGCCGCTCTAGGCTGAACAAGCTAACATCAACATATTCAATAACTTTAGAATAATTTAGGAATACGGCATGGCACAATTCGCTGTGATTGGCTTAGGAAGTTTTGGCGCAACTGTAGCCACTGAACTCATGGGTTTAAAACACGATGTCATTGGAATCGATAGCAACAAAAAGTTTGTTGAAAGTATTTCGGACCAACTGACCCATGCAGTGATTGCTGATGCAACAGATGAACACGTTTTACAGGAACTCAATATTCAAAACTGTGAAGCCGTCGTTGTTGCGATTGGTGAAGATATTGAAGCCAGCATCTTATGTGTGCTCCATCTTAAAAATATGGGGATTAACAAAATTTGGGCCAAAGCCAAGTCCAAAGCGCATCACATGATTTTAACCCATTTAGGGATCAGCAAAATCATCCATCCTGAAGAAGATATGGGTGTTCGTGTTGCCCAGTCACTGAGTTATCCAATGGTGAGCCGCTACATGGTGCTCGAAGATGATCATTATTTGGTGAAAGTTGAAATTAAAGAATCACAACAAGGCACGCGTTTAAATCAAATAATGGATCATGTCCCTGAAGTGAAGACGATTTTGCATAAACGTGGCACCGAGCTTCAATATAGTTTAGATCCGAACCTGATTTTACAAACTGGCGATATTTTAGTGGTTGAAGGTTTACTCGAACATTTACGTCGACTGGCTAAACACTTTAAAGCAACTTTGTAATCAGCGTCGTGCTCTATTTGCACACAATCGCGCAAGATGACAGTAGAAAAACATGAAACTGCACAATAAACAGCGTAATACCATTAATCTTAGCCCACCCAGTATTTTGGCATTGGGTTTTCTTGGGCTCATTATCATTGGCACCTTGCTGTTAAAGCTCCCATATTCACATCATGGCGATTTAAGTTGGATCAATGCCCTCTTTACAGCGACCTCTGCCGTAACCATTACAGGACTTTCAGTTGTAAATGTCGGCGAAGCCTATACGGTGTTTGGTAAAGTCGTGATTATGGGTTTACTACAATGCGGCGGTCTCGGCTTTATGACCTTTGCGATATTGGCCGCTATGAGTTTGTCCCCTAAAATTGGGCTAAAACAACAAATTATGGCTCAAGAAACCATTGGACAAACCAGCCTTGCCAAAGTGACCATGACTATTAAAGGCGTACTGCTTTATTCGCTATTTTTTGAAATGGTGGGAACGGTTATTTTGACCATCGCTTGGATGCAAGAATACAATTTTAACCAGGCCCTGTTTTATGCTGCCTTTTATAGTGTTTCAGCATTTAATAATGGTGGATTTTCATTATTTCCCAATAGTTTAATGAGCTTCGCTGACCGTTATTTCATTACATTTACCATCAGTATGCTTTATATCATCGGTGGTATCGGCTTTTTGGTACTGATGGACATTAAGCGCAATAAAAGTTGGAAAAAACTCAGCACCAATAGCAAGCTGATTTTATCGACCATTGCAGGCTTAAATGTCTTTGCCTTCATCACCATTTGGTTATTAGAAGCCAATAATGCTGCAACCTTAGCCACGATGTCACTAGGTGATCAAGCCCTAAATGCTTGGTTCCATGCAACGGTTCCACGTTCATCCGGTTTTAACAGCTTACCCATGGAAAGCATGAGCGATGCATCATCACTCGTCACGATGTTACTAATGTTTATTGGAGGTGGTTCTCTCAGTACAGCCGGCGGCATTAAAGTCGGGACGTTTATTATTGTTGTGCTCAGTGTGGTCAGTTTTTTAAGACGTGAAGATGAACTGCGTGTGTTTAACCACTCTGTTTCTGAAAAAACGACCTTTAAAGCATTAGCGGTGATTTTCATTACAGTAACGTTGATTTTCATTGGCTTTTTCAGTCTATTGCTTCTCGAACCTGATAAACGCTTTTTAGACTTACTCTTTGAAGCAGTATCCGCTGCCTGCACCGTTGGCCTATCTCGTGGCATCACCAGTGACTTACAACCCGCCAGTTTAGTCGCCCTGATGTTATTAATGTTCGCAGGCCGTCTTGGCCCCTTAACACTGGCTTATCTGATTGCTACACCGAAGAAGAGTCGCTTAAAACACCCACCTTCTGAGATCCAAATCGGTTGATTTGTACATTTTCTCTCCGCCATAAAAAAAACCACGCCATAGCATGGTTTTTTTATTTACTGATGTTACATAGTAACATCAGTAGCGTAATTTGATTCAAATGAAAGAACGATACGCGGTAAGGTCATCCGCAAGTGTTTGAGACAGGATGACTTCTAATCAAAAATGTTTTTGCGATACTTTAAATAAATAGACGCTAGAGAGCGAGTTTTGCGGATGACAATGGTTTTGGGTACTTTTGCCGAAACAAAAGTACCTCCAGCCGAAGGCTAATCCCTTTATTCAATCCCTAGATATAAGACTCCGTCGATTAGACTTAAAAGCATCTTAAAAATGCGAAATTACTTTTACGTCCGTAAATTAATTATTGAGCAATCATTAAAACCAATTCATTAATGACACACCGACACCGACATAGGTTGCACGATGGTTATAGTCAATCAGGCTTTCACCATAACCATCAAACAATTGAACTGTACCGCGCAATTTACCATTGATTGGGAAAGTCCAATCAAACTGCACAGCACCATGTGAATCATCACCACCTTTTAGTGAATGGCGCAACATCAAACTAAAGTCATGATCTTTATGACGATAAAAAGCTGTTAAATCTCCACGTCCCACATAGTCGGTAATATCTGGGTTGTTATCATCTTTGGTATCTTCTTCGAAACGATACCAAGGACGTAACATCAGTGCAAAATTGTCACGTTCAAATCCTAGATTTAATATGACACGGTTCCAACTCCGCGATAAGGGATCAGAACGTCCATTAGACTGATGGTTAAAAGTTAAGCCCAGCATACGCCAGTTCAAACCCAAGAGTTCATAGTTGGTACGAAAAACCAGACTGGCTTCAGGTTCATAGTTGGTTTCACGGAATGGTCGAGATTCATCTTCGTTATAGACTTGCCAACGAGAAGACTGGGTATAGCCCAACCAAATATCACCATTATCACCAAATAAGTTTTCAACAGCTTTGGTTTTTAATGACAATTGGAATTTGGCTTCCATCGATTTCAGGTTTTGTTCCTGATCGGCTTGTAACGTGTTGTTTTCATTCGGGCTTGATGGACGTTCATTTTTATCCGAAGTCCAATATCCCGGCATTAAATACACAGGTTGATAGCCACGAATATTCCACGTCCCCAATTTACTTTCTGGAGAAAGCTCCCAACGACTATCCAATAGTGAAAGATTTGGATTGAGGTTCGGTGCTTCTACAGCAAATAAACGGTCCGTAAACGCATGACTGACTTTTTCTTTCAAAGTCAGCTTTTCAGTCGGCTCAGGTTTGATTTCTTGGGCAGCTTGACGCTCAGAAACCAACATTTCTTTTTCAGCAGGTTGCACTTTAAACAAAGCGTCATAACACGATAATCGCTCTGCATTTGACTCAAGTGCCACACATGCTTCAGCGGTAGCTGGTTTAACAGCCACTTCCGCATTTTGTGCATTTACAGTATTGACATACATTGAACTGAGCGCAATGAGGCTCAGTTGCAATGTCGTACGCTCAAGAGATTTGAACGCCATAAAAACCCCTTTTTTGTTTTAATTCACTTGTTTTATTTCGAAACCAAGCTCAACTAAAGCATCTCGCTTAGCCACCGGTGCAACCACAGCTTTTGTCGGTTGTTGTTCAACCAAGTACGCCACAGCAACACGTTTTAGATCTTCCAAAGTCACATTCAAAAGACGTTCACGTAACATTTGACGGAAAGCTGGCGTGCGTTTATGCAATAAAGCGTAGCAAGCTGTAATAGCTTCACCCGCTGGTGATCCCGGTTTATCCATGCTAGCAATTAGACCCAAAATCGCTTCTTCTAGCTGATGAGGTTGTTGTTCAGCATTCAGTAGCCACTGCACACTTGCGTCAAAATCCTTAAACGTTTCAGCTAAACGTGGGTCACGGTAGCTATAGAAACGGAATGAACATGCATTACCGTCATAGCTTGCACCACCACCATAAGCACCACCTTTTTCACGAATCGCGCTATGCAAGAAGCCATTACGCAAATAAGCCGCCAAAATCATTAAAGGTGCTGCATCAGGATGCGACACTTCCACCGCAGGATATGCTGAAGCGCAGAACTGAACATTGGCTTGAATGAGCCAAGCTTCGTCATTGTTGCTATCTGCAAAATTCACTTGAGTTAAAGCATGTGGGTTATCATCAATCGCCACTTTATCCCAAATGGTTTGAACTTCCTCAACCAATCGGTCTGAATGATGTTCTTCACACACCACCAAGAATTGTGTTGGTGCTTTAAGCAAACGGTTATGAATTAACTTAAGCTCATCAATCAAGGCATTATAAGCCGTGTCGTCTTGCTCAATTTTGCTGACAAGTTCTGACAACCAGTTCAGCGCGCCTAGGCCTGTATTATGATAATCACGTAACGCCAATGCACTATGTTGACGACCTGCAATTTGCATTGCATAGCTATGACCAGAGCCAGAAACACGTGACTGCCAACGTGCTTTACGTTGTTGCAATAACTCTACGATACGATTTTTTTCATCAAAACGTAGCTGTTCAAAAGCCAATTTCAATAAGCGAATGGCTTCAAGATTATTCACCAATGATTTAGTGGTCAACGTTAGCCAAGCACTAATTTGACCTTTATCATCCACTTTTGAACGCAGCGATGCACCCATACCTAAACCGCCACTCACAGCTGTTTGCAACTGTTGTAGCTCTAAGTAGTCGTATTCACCTGCACCAACTTCACCCATCAAAATCGATAAGAGATTGAAATACGGCGATTGCACCACTTCATCAGGAATCTGAATCAAAACTTGTTGGTAGTAAAGACCATTGGTGCCTGCGTGGTAAAGATTTAACGGCGTATCCAAGCCATTACTGATAATTTCGCGTAATTGACCTTGTACAATCTGTAATTGTGCAGGAACGTCTTCTAAACCTACTTTAGGCAATAGGTTCAAATCATCTGGGGTATCTTGACGAATGTTCAGTGCTTCAGTCTGCGCAACAATCTCTGCTTTTTGCGCTTCAGTTAAGTTCGCATCAATTTCTTTTAAACGTGCTTTTTCTGCTGCCGCTTCCAACGCATTTTTTTCAGCATCTGGAACCAAAGTTAATTGCACACGATGTTGATTATCTAGCAAGTATGTTTTGATTAAGTTAGATAACCACATTGGGTCTTTCAACTCTTCCTTCACTTGTTCAATGGCCGTATCCACATCCCAAACATCCACAGGGTCTGAATGGTGAATCGCACTGCTTAAACCATTCAGAATTAAGCTTAGGCCATATGGTGTACCATCACCATTGATTTCACGCTGATGCAATTCAATTTGATGCAAAATCGCCTCAACTAAAGTCGGATCAACAGGCTTGGCCGCAACGTCTTCTAATACTTTAAACACGCCATTTTTAAATTGTTCTGCATGCTCAGGGTTAGAACCTTGAATTGCACAGTAGAACGTCATTTCATAGTTTGAATCATCTACACCCATGAATGGACCAGTAGACTGCGCATAACCACAGGTTTCTAAGTAATGACGTAATGGTGAAGCAGAATCTTCAAGCAATACCCCCTCAACCAAACGCATACCTAAACGTAATTTGATATTACTTGCTTCTGGCAATAACCAAGAAAGCACATGATAGGTTTTGTCTTTGAGGTCTTCAGCATCAACTGCATACGTTTCAGTTACAGTTACAGGCGCAGTTAAGCGGCGCTCAGGTTTTGAATACAGCGTTTGACCTTTTTCAAATTTTGACAAAGCAAGCGTTTCAAACTGTTCTTGTAAGTTATAAGCAGGCTCATTACCAAAGGTCATGAACACCGCATTACTTGGGTGATAATGTGATTTGTAGAAACTTACTAGCTCTTCATAACTTAAGTCAGGAATGTCTTTCGGATCACCGCCTGAGTTGTAATGATATGTCGTTTCTGGGAATAAATGATGGGCAAGTTGGTGATACAACTGATCTGAAGGTGAACTCATGGCACCTTTCATTTCATTAAATACCACGCCTTTATATACAGCTTCGCCATTTTCTAGCTCAATACGAATCCCTTCTTGCGCAAAATCAAGCGGGTTCAAATTCGCAGCAAAAGCAGCATCCATATAAACTTCTAACAAGTTTTGGAAATCTTTTTTGTTTTGCGTTGCAAATGGATAAGCCGTCCAATCCGCTGCGGTAAACGCATTCATAAACGTATTGAGGGAACGACGAATCATTAAAAAGAATGGGTCACGTACAGGGAACTTTTCTGAGCCACAAAGTGCTGTATGCTCAAGAATATGCGCCTCACCTTTTGAATCCATCGGCTGCGTACGGAAGGCAACTAAAAATACGTTTTCGTCATGGTTTGTGGCTAAGTGATAATGCACTGCGCCAGTCACTTTGTGTTTATATTCAGACACTAAAATGTCTAAAGCTTCAACATGATGTTGACGAATCAACTGAAACGCGGGATGTACAGTTTGAGAAATGGTTTCAGTGACATCTACAGTCATGTGTGCTCCTAATCTATTCATTTAAATTAGGCAAAGTATACCTTAAAAAATCACAACTAGATTCACCGAAACGACATTTCCAACTGTTTTAATCAACTTGAACTTTAATTTTAAAAATCACTTGTTTTCGCACTAAAACATTTAGACTGGTTTTATGGATTGCCTATCATTTCGTGTTGACCAATAGACGCAAATCACAATCGCCAACAACAGTACAAAAGAAGCCATAAAGCGACTTAGATCCAATCCACCTGAACTGATTGGCTTGTCTAGAAAATCGCCGACAACTGCGCCCAATGGACGTGTCAAAACAAAAGTAGCCCAAAATAAAATCGTCTTTGAGACCCGACTAAAAAAGTACAACAACGCCATCAATAGAATTAAACCACAAAATAGCCAAATGCCACCGCTATAGCCTAATCCTGTACTATCGGAAGTCCAGTCCCCCAAAGCTGTACCTAGCGTTTGAGAAAATGTAATCGTCAACCAATAAAAGATCTGTGTTCGCGGCAAATTCTCTACACTCGGATTAATTGCCCCTTCGACCTGATACCAGCTGAAAAGCGATATGAGCACCAAACTGAGTAACAGAAAACTACCACCCAAGTAGCCAATCCCTAAAGAACGATCTACAAAATCCGCTAAAGTCGTACCTACCGTTGTACTGGCAATAATCGTGGCCCAATATAAATAAGGTTTATAGGCTTTGGACTTTATTTGAAAATACAGCAAACTGATAAATATGCCTGCGAAACTAAAGGTACTGAGTAGATAGCCCAAATTTAAGGACATGGACAATGCATCACCACTGGTTTCACCAAAGGTGGTCGCAAAAATTTTGGTCAACCAAAACAGCGCGGTAATCTGGGGGACTTTTTTAACGTAGTCTTGTAGTTCATGCACTTGCATATGCATATGCATCACTCAATGCAGTTATTTTGATGCTTATATCTTCGATAACTGAAATGAATTTTTGCTTAAAATAAGGCACTCTTTTTTTAGAATTGTCACAAGAAAAAAAGCACCCGATATCGGATGCTTCATTTACAGTATTTACTGTCTATTTGTGGATTTAAAACTAAACTAGATATTTAAAATAATTATAATTTGGATGACTTTCGACATAGACATAATTCTGTTTTTGATAGAATTTTGCAGCATTTTTAAGCTCAGTATTTAAGCACAGTGCAGAAAAGTGTTTTTTTGCACCCTTTTCCAATTCCACCAATAGCTGCTTACCCACGCCACGCTGACGGTACTGCGGATGCACATAGAAACGGCGAACTCGTCCAATCCGTTCTTCTACACCAGTATCACCCCATTGCTGATTTAAACCGCCACAAGCAATTAATTTATCGCCATCATAAGCAAGCAATAATTGCTCACCCGTTTGGTCAAAACGATTTTTACCACTTTGATATTCTTCAATTAAACGGTGTATAAATGTATAGCCTTCATGCTGCGCCAAAGCAGCAATATTTTCGATTTGAGCAGGAAGTTGCTCTGCTGGACGAATCGTAATTTCCATATATTCACACTTTTAATCTGTTATCTATTTATGATGACCAAATCATCTTGATTCAGTCTGAACACCCTATAGCTCTATAAAAGTAAAATTTTTCGATTTGCACAATAGCAAAGCTGATTAAAACGGCAACTAATTCAAAAAAAATGTAAAAATATAATGGATTTGCCCGATTTTTATACACACTTGTCCTTTAATTGAATTTTTTTCAACAAACTACAGCAATCCTGAGCATTCGTGTAAACTTAGCACTTTCATTTTTTTGATGTGAACATACAACATGGCAACTGTTGACCTTTTTGCAATTGGTAATGCACTTATTGACCAAGAATTTAAAGTCTCTGACGAATTCCTAATTCAACACAATCTGCAAAAAGGTACGATGCAACTGACAGATGGCGATACTCAAGCAGCCCTTTATAACAATCTAAAAGCCACTCAAGAATATAAAGGTCAAGCTTCTGGTGGTTCTGCAGCAAATACAACGGTTGCTTTTAGTGCTTTAGGCGGAACTGCATTTTATGGTTGTCGTGTCGGCAATGATGACTTAGGTCAAATTTACCTAAATGGTTTAAACGACGCTGGCATCCAAACTGCAACTCAATCAATCAGTGAAGGTGTAACTGGCACATGTATGGTATTGGTCAGCCCTGATTCTGAACGTACGATGCATACTTACCTCGGTATTACTGCGGAATTGACTGATAGCCAAATTGATTTTGGCAGCTTAAATACTGCGAAATGGTTATATATCGAAGGTTATCTTTCAACATCAGACAGCGCACGCCTTGCGGTAAAACAAGCACGCCAAATCGCCAAAGCCAATGGTGTACAAATTGCATTGACCTTATCTGATCCAGCAATGGTGCAATATGCACGTCAAGGTCTAGATGAATTACTCGATGATGGCGTGGACTTATTGTTCTGTAATGAACAAGAAGCACTGATGTATACAGAAACAGATCATTTAGATGCTGCACTTACGAAATTGCAATCACTAAGCAAACACATTGTCATTACATTAAGTGCCAAAGGTGCCTTAATTCATAATGAAGCCGCAACATTTACCGTGCCAGGTCGTAAAGTTACCGCAGTAGATACCAATGGTGCTGGTGATGCTTTTGCTGGTGCTTTCCTATATGCACTCAATGCAGGTCATGACTATCAAACGGCTGCTGAACTTGCCATCTTGATCTCAAGTGAAGTTGTGGCTCAGTTTGGTCCACGCCTAGCAGTTGAAGACTATGCTCAGCTTTTACAATCATTTCAGAAGGAATGTGCTTAATGTTTAAAATTTGCATGACGGATGATGTGCCTGAACGTGAAGCACGATCATTCGAAACGCCTGAAGGTGAAACGATTTTTATCACCCAACGTGATGGCATGTTTTACGCTTATCAAAATAACTGCCCACACTTGCACGTGGAACTTGAGTTTCTTGAAAATCAGTTTCTAGATCGTGACCAAGAGTTTATTGAGTGCTCAACACACGGCGCACTGTTTATGGTCGACTCTGGGGAATGTATTTCTGGCCCATGCCAAGGTCAAGCCCTTGAAAAAGTGAACATTAACGTGCATTCTGACGGTGGAATCTACCTCACAGAAGAATAAACACTGGAATACAACCATGTCCGCATTTTTAACAGACTATAACTTAATACCCTTTCATTTAAGTTTATTGGCCGTACTGTTATTGGGCATGGTTGAAACCATTGGCTATTACATCAATATTAGTCCTAGCCAAGTTTTGAAAAGAATTGCCCCACAGCGCATACAAGAATTGGCATTATTGAATGTCAAATTTTCCAAGACTCTGATTTTGTTCTTTCTACTGATGAATTTTAGCTTTGCAGGCTATGTACTTCAGTTCTGTATTCACGCTAAAGAAGGTCAATTCGTTCCCGCTTATTATCTTATTTTACCTGCGTTGATTATTGCCATATTCTTTACGGTATTTATGATTCATTGTTTGGATCAGGTTGTACCGCCCAAATATAAAAAGCAAACGGTTAACTTGCTTGGCCGCCTTGCAACCATTTCAAGTGGAAATGCCCGTCCCGGCTTTTCGGCTCAAGCGCGTGTGCGTGATGAGTTTGGTCAACTACATTATGTGCAAGTTGAACCAGAGTTTGGTGAGTTAGAGTTTCAGTCGAAAATCATTTTGATTCGTCAAAAAAAATCACACTATATTGGCAAAAAAATCAGTGTGTCGAACCGTTTATTTAATCCATCTTAGCGTCATATTGTTATCATTTTTCAAATCAAAAAAAAGCTAGTGTTCACTGGCTTGTATTCAATCAAATACTTAAAGCGATATTTTGATTAACGCTTCAGGAAACCTGAGACCAAATTCATCACTTGTTGAATATCAGCATTCGCTTCTTGCTGATTGGTTTGTCCAGCTTGTGGCGTCAATGAGTCAATAATTTGCGGCAATACTGTTGAAATTGCACTGTACACATCTTGTTTCTGAGTTTGAGTTTCTTGTGCAACTTGCTCCACTTCGGCATCATCAAATAAATTTTGTACTTGTTGATTATTCACAGCGGCATTATCGCCAGGGCCTGTAGATACCCAATCATCAACCTGACTGCTCAAGCCCTGTCCACGTAATTTATCCAAAGCACCTTGTAGGCCACCTTGTTTTTGAATCCAAGCCAGCACCAGAGGTAACACTGCAACTAAAATGGTTGAAGCATTGCCACCACTACTACGTTGCTGCGACTGCGCTGCACCGCCCAGTTGGCCCAACACAGAGCCTAGAATTCCACCCAAACCACCCGCTTGGTTTTGAGCATTGGTTTGTGTATTTTGAGCGCCTGCATTTGCACCCAGTTGCCCCAACACCGAACCTAAAATACCGCCCAAGCCACCTTGTTGATTTTGATTGTTTGCACCACCAAGGGCCTGCTTTGCTAAAATCTCAACAATATTATTTAAATTTGTCATTTTATTTTTCCCAGTGAAACCTAGATAAACTTAATTACAGCATACGTGGGAAAAGACAGTTTTATCATAAATGTTTGTTAATTTTTGCAATTTCTCGCAGGCTAAGTATTTGTTACCAACGGAATTTATCCCAGTTTTCAGGATTTGCCCAAAATTTAGAGTTAAACCAATCTGGAATGTGTTTATAAGTCAAAATATTAAACTGCCATAAAGCAAAATCACCTTCATGTGTGGTTTTATCAATGAGCTGAGTAAAGCCTAAAGCACGTAATAATTGTTCATCGTGTAATTTACTCACCACCACGATGCGTTTGGCAAATAGGTCTCGCAATTTTACCAACATCTGAGTTTTCTGCTGCTGATCCAAACTCAACATCATTTCAGTATCAAGAATCACAAATCCAAGGTCAAAACGCTGGGTAAAAGGCAGATTTAAAAACTCAGTTACGTTAAAATGTTGCCATTGAATTGGATGAAATTGATTGTATTGCTCAAGATCCTGACCAATACAGATTGCGGTTGAAATGGGCTGCTCTTTTGACAAATCGTCTAGCATAGAAGTGATGACATTTTGTTCAGCCATTGACCGCATCCTTAATAATGAAGTGAGTATTCGTATGGAACTACAAGGCATTTGCCATAAAATGCATGCAGGTCTTAAAGACCTTAGTGTAACTGATCAACATACACACAAGGCAAATGTTGAGTATAAATTTATTCTAGATCGCTCAGAAGTTGATCTACCGTTTAGCCTTGGCCAAGAAATTGAAATTGAAGCCACTGGAAATATCTACTGCATTTCTTGCGGCGCAAAAACGCCTAAATCGTATTCACAAGGTCATTGCTTCAAATGCATGAAGACTAAGGCATCTTGTGATATGTGCATTATGAAGCCTGAAACCTGTCATTATCATCTCGGGACTTGCCGTGAAGATGATTTTGCCCATGAAGTTTGCTTTCAACCGCATATTGTCTATTTAGCCAATTCGAGTGCCTTAAAAGTGGGGATTACCCGCTTGGGTCAAATGCCTACACGTTGGCTAGACCAAGGTGCGACGCAAGCTTTGCCTATTATGAAAGTTGGTTCACGTCGTTTATCTGGTCAGCTTGAAGTCATGTTTGGTACGCAAGTGGCCGATAAAACCGATTGGCGTAAATTGCTCAAAGGTGAAGCAGAACCGATCAACCTGATCGAAATTCGCGACCAATTGGTAGAAGAATTCGCACCAAAAATTCAGACCATTCGTGAAGAATTTAGCCAAAATTTAGAGTTTAATGAAACCGTTGAACTGCTAGAAGATGAGTTGCCACGCCAATTTATCTACCCGGTAGATGAATATCCTGAAAAAATCAAATCGCATAATTTGGACAAAACACCGATTATTCGAGGAAAATTACAAGGGATTAAAGGTCAGTATTTGATTTTGGATACCGGTGTGATTAATATTCGAAAATACACTGGCTATGAAATTAAAGTACGTACTTAAATCGACTCAAAGTATCTAATTAAGTTTAAAAAAGCGAGATATTTCTCGCTTTTTTACACCTACTCTACCAATCTGATTCATTGAACAGTTGAAAGAAACTTTAAATATGGCAACGCCATTAACTGCTCCGCTTCTAAGATTGGCATATGACCAACATGGTCTAAAATCAGAGGCTTTTCGGCTTTTTTAAATAAGCGTCTCAGTTCTTCTGCTACTTCAACATTGATAATCTGATCTTGCTTCCCCCAGATAATAAACACAGGTGCATCAATGCCTCGTGCAGCCAAAGCAAAGGACTCTGGCGTATACAAGGTGGCCATTTTTTGCAGTTGCTCCACCATTTTATTGGTTTGTTTAGACTGAACGATCATCAACTTTTCTTGCCCAATTTTTAATTCTTGTGGAATAAAAGGCGGAGATTGCATCACGATCTTCATCACGCGATCAAAATCACCAGTTTTTCTGACCACTAGCTCTGCAAGCTTTGCCGTATCTTTTAAATATACTGTATTGCTCGACTTAAAGACACCAGCCGAATCCACCAACAATAAAGATTTCACTTCTAAGGGATACTGAGCGCTATAGAGCATGGCAATTGCACCACCCATCGAATGCCCTGCGATATGTAAATTTGGATCTAACTTTGCAGCATCTATAAATCGTCGTAATTTTTCAGTTAAATTAGGAATTGATAGATCAAATTGATCTGCGACAATAGTTTCTCCATGTGCTGGCAGATCTGGAATAATGACATGATAATTGGGCGTTAAATAACGGGCAACTCGGTTCCAATTATCACGCGTGCCTGACAAACCATGCAGCAACAGTAGCGTCGGTTTTCGTGGATCTCCTCCTTCACTGTATATCCATTCGATTTCATTATTTTTGACTTTATTACTACTCAAGCCCGCCCAAGCTCTTTCCTGCTCTAAAACTTTTTGAAAGTTTAGTTCTGCAGCTTGAATACTACTGGCAACGCAAATCGTTAGTAGCATCTGTATCATGTGTTTAAAATAATGATCTATCCACCGCAATAACGGGTTCTTTAAACGTTTACATTGAGGCATATACAGAGATATCATCCACTTAATCCTTTGTCGTGATGAGTTATTTTTTTCATATTATTTTTTGAGAACACCAATCTACGATGCTAGAGTCAATATTTCATTTGCCAAATCTTTTAAATAAAAATTATATCTGTCAATTTAAACCAAAAAAAACCAGCTCGGAAGCTGGTTCATATTTCTAAGCAAGCCAATCAGACGGTGTCAGTGGAGCTTCAATGAGTAAGCTTGGATATTCAAGCGCAGGAAGTATAGCGGGCGGATTTGAAACGTCGCTGCCCAATGCGATCAAATCCTGTTCATCGGTGTGCAATACAATTGGGACTTCATTCGCATCCTGTAAAAGCGTATCTAGATTGATCACAGATTGAATCGGCTCAATTTGACTGTCATTTTGGTTTTCACTTTGCTCATCACTTGCCAATAAAATCTCTGTAAGTTCAACAGATGATTCAGGTTGTGCAAGAAACAGTTTAGCTATTGAGATTTCAGGCGATTGAACACCACGACTGTCCTCCGCCACGATTGTTGCAAAGCCACCATTTTGAATCGGGTTATCCATCGACCAAAAACCACTTTCATTGGCATACGTCACGTACTCTTGACCATTGGCTGTAACAATGATTTTAGCCTGTTGAAATGCATTGCCTTCGAGTTTTTCAGTATTTAGCGTCACTTCTGGCGCCGGCAGTAGATAGCTTGGATTTTCAGGCGAGGTCTGAATAAATGGAAATACCAAGCCAATCGCAGGAGATTGCTGACCAAATTGATCTTCCACAACAATCATCAACATGCCACCATTTGCCACTGGATTTTCTATTGACCAATCACCATTTTCATCGACCTGAATACGATAGACCGCTTGATCCGACTAAATCACAACAGTCGTATTTGGTGCGGCAGTACCTGATATCACCGCGCCAGACTCTAAAATCGTAACAGCTTGCGGTAAAATGATTTGCGCTGTATGCAACGCCTCAGAACGATGACCATCCTGATCAATTGCCACAACACTTATTGCACCTGTGGTCGTTAAAGGATTGAGCATCGACCAATCGCCATTTACATCAGCAACTGTTATAAACTCTTGCTCACCATAGGTCACAACCACCGTATTTCCTGCATCAGCTTTACCAACCAAATATTCGCCTTTTTCAATTATTTCCGGCATCTTGGGTAGCACACTTGGCTCTGCAATTGGAGCAATCATTATTGCCTCTGAGCGTAAGCCATGATGATTTACCGCATAAATTGTGGCAACTCCACCATCCTTCAGTGGATTATCAATCTGCCGATGTCCTTGTTTATCCACTTTGACGCGTGTAACAGTTTCACCGACTGAAATGATCACCCATGTTTTTGGCTCTGCCGTGCCAGTTATAAGATCATCTAGTCCAGTCACTTCTGGTGTTGAGGGAATATGCTGATGCTGTGTTTTCCCCTGAATCAGCAACTGCTTTATTTCAACTTGTCCCAAAATGTTTTTTAAAATACCGTTTAAATCTCTCATCTTTTGCATAACACCCTCAAATCACATCATTATATTTATTTGGGAAAATGCCTTCCCAAACTCAATTTAAGAGAATTATTTAAATAGTCAATTTTATTTAATCTTTGTTTTTAAAAGTTTTTCTTAAAGTGTGATGCATTAAACTTAAACATAAAAAAACCAGCTCGAAAGCTGGTTTTTTTTAAAGCTGCCTTAATTATTTAATTTTGGCATGATCTTTTAGATAACGTGTGTAGTCATCAAATTCTTGTTGACCACGAAGCTGTTGATAAAGTTTTGTTAACTCATCTAACTGCTCACCCGTTAATGCCGCATCAGATTGTTTGTTCACTGTAGTCACAGCAACCACAACCAATTCATTTGGTAGATTAGTCGTAGTAACAGACCAATGACCTGCTTTCGGCGCTTTTACGCTAAATGCAGCACGTTGAATTTCGCGTTTCAATAAACCATCAGCACGGGTGAATGTACCCGCATTTTCAAAGTTTAAACTGCCTTTCGCAACTGAAGCAGCAGGTTTTGCAGCAAACTCTTTTAAAGTCGCTTGAATCTGTGCTTTTGCAGCATCAGACGCTTTCTTTTCAATCAGCTGAGTTTTCACATGCGCTTTCGCTTCAGCTAAGGTTTGAACACCCGCAGCATGATAGTTACGCACTTTCACCCAAACCACATCACCGTTTTTCAACTGAATGCTCGATGAAACATTACGTTCACCATTTTTAACATCATCGTTAAACAATTTAACTTTGACGTTTGCATCACTTAAAACTGGATGTTGCGATGCTAATGTTAAGCCATTCAATGACTGTACTTTTACGCCTTTCACTTCTTGGCCCACGACATCAAGAGCATCACTGCTTACAACCATGTCATTGAGGCTGTTTACAGTGTCAGAAAAAACATTGGCTTTTTTCGAAGCAGCAACTTCAGCTTGTAGACGTGCTTTTTCTTGTTCAAATGAAACCACTTTTACAGCTGGTGCCACTTTTTCGATCAAGTGATAACCACTGTCTGTTTTCACTGGAGCAGTCACTTGACCAGCTTGAGCACCTTCAACTGCAGCATCAAACGCATCACCAAACACACCTTTTTCATAAGCAACCAGTTCACCACCTTTCGCTTTAGATTCAGGATCTTCAGAGAATTGCGCAGCAGCTTGGTTAAAGCTTAAACCCGCTTTTATTTTAGCTTGAACACTTTCAGCCAGTTTTTTAGCTTCGGCATCTGAACGATTGTCCGCAGTGATCATGATGTGCTTAACGATAGGTTTAACTGACTTCTGTGCATTCTCAACAAAGCTGTTATACGCTTCTTTCAGTTCAGCATCAGTTGCAGCTTCTACAGGTGCAGTAATATTGGCAGGTGTTAATACGACAAAATCTGCATCAACACTAGTTGCTTGCTTAAATTTGTTTTTATGCTGCTCATAATAAGCCGCAATTTCTGCATCAGATACTTTTACATTTTTCTTGTAATTTTCAAGATTAATGCTTGTCAACTGAATACTACGTTGTTCCGTTTGTAAGTTCGCAATTTGCAAGATATCAAGCTTACTCACCAATGCATATTCCATAAATGTTGTAGACAACATTTTTAAAGCATGGTCTTTACGTAAATTATCAATGAATGTGCGGTTTGTCATACCAATCGATTCGAGGTATCTCCCAAACGCTTCATCTGAAAATTGACCATTGACTTGGAAGCTTGGCTGCTGATGAATCATTTGCACAATTTGTGCATCACTCAAGCTAATGCCTAATTTATCAGCTTGTTGCAATAACAATTGGCGTGAAACCAAAGTATCCATCGCTTTATTGCTAATGAAATTTTGATTCAATAATGTTTCATCACCCTGAGCATATGCCAGATATTGTTCTTTTAATGAGTTCGTCAGTGCTTCGAGTTCTTTTTGAGAAATTTCAGTACCGTTTACAGTCTTTGCTGCATCTTTAGATCCACCACTAAAATATCCTTCAATACCTACAAGTGCTAAAGGGGTCAAAAACAAAACGAGCAAGACCTTGCCCAGCCAACCCTTAATGACTTTACGAAACGATTCCATAAGTATTCCAATATTTTATTTGCGGTGAATTTTAACCGAAAACCCGAGATGAATGAATGCGATATATCAATTAATCACATTTACCAATAAAAAACGCGCCAAATAATGGCGCGTCTCATGTGCTTAATAAGATTAAGCTACAGAATCTTTCAAGCCTTTACCAGCTTTGAAGCTAGGAACTTTGCTTGCTTTGATTTCTAAAGTCGCACCAGTTTGTGGGTTACGACCAGTACGTGCAGCGCGTTCTTTAACGCTGAAAGTACCGAAACCAACTAAAGTAACTGTATCACCAGCTTTTAATGCATTGGTAACTGCAGCAATTGTAGCATCTAAAGCTTTACCGGCATCGGCCTTAGATAATCCCCCATTTTCGGCAATTGCATCAATTAATTCTGATTTATTCATGAAAATTACGTCCTCTTAATATCGTTTATTTAAGGTTCAAGAATTTGTATAAAACGCCATAACGCCTTTATAGCAATGCTTTAGGGTTAAACGCAATACTCATCAACCTCTTTTTATAGAATTTTTTGACGAAAAAAACCTTGAAAATTCGATAATAGTAAAAAAGTTAGTGTTTTTTTAGTATTTCGGCCCTCAGTTGGGCATTTTCTTCGGCCAATTGGTCAACTTTAGTATGTAATTGAAGTATAAGCCTTTCTAAGTGCTGTAAATCCTTTACAGTCACCAATCCTAAACGGTTTAAAGAATGATTAACACCATTATCTAAAATTTTTTCTACTTTATCTTTCGTATCGGTTACAGATTCTTTGGCTTTTTCTGAAACTTTTTCGACAGTTTGATCTGCAATATCAATCGTTTTGGACTCAAGCTCCTCTCCAACTTTGACTAAAGAGTCAAAAAGCTTATTTCCTTCACCCTCAGCACGTGAAAAAGCACCTAATCCAGCCAACCAAATCTGTTTGGTATATTTGCGAAAATCCATTTTAGAGCGACGATCAGAATGACTACGTACGCGAGTTTTAGCCGGCTTTTCTGCTTTTTCTTGTGCATCATCAATTATGCTTTCTGTATTTTCCATAATCCGCACTTCTCCTGATTATTTTATGTGCACAGCAACATGTGATTCTTCATTTTAACAACATAATAGCAAACATATGACTTGATAGATTGATTAAACTGTTCTACAAAGCTGGTGAATTACCAACTTTTTGGTATATTCTAAGTTCCTCTAGAGCAGGATGCTCAGTTTCCAGTGCTTTCAGATTTTAACAAGGACATTTTTTTTATGAGTGATACGCAACAAACACAAGCTCAACCACATTTGTTGCTTACTATGACCCTGATTGTTTTAGAAACGATTTTTACTTTCATTTTAAAACATGACCGTGTTGTAGCATTACAAGCTAAAAAATTTGTTGATCAAAAAGTCGCACTGAAAATAAATAGCTACATCCCTTATTTTGATTTTTATGTTCAGTTTACTGAGCACGGTATTCTGTTCGACACGAAATCTCCAGATAAAGCCATCGACCTTGATGTCCGCACGACACTAATAGATTTGGTAAAAATTTTTGTATTTGGTAATCGTAAAAGCATCAAAACCATGCGTATCGATGGTGATGTGGTTCTAAAAGATGAATTTCGTGATCTGGTTTCATTATTTAGTGTGCCCAAAATTTTATCTGACTGGAAACACTGGCTGTCTGAACCTGTCGAAGAAAACGATATCGTTGCGTCAAAAAAACGTATTGCCCCACTTTTAGAAAAAATCGAACAGCAACGCTCTAAAATCAACACACTGCAAGTTGAAGTTAAACAATATAAAAACCGTATTAAGCGTATCGAACGTCGTCAAAAGCGGATTAATATCGCTTTTAGTCTAATATCTGTTCTTTTAATAACGTTATTAGTGTATAATGTGTGGTTCAAATAAATACATAATTTTTCAGACAAAATAAAACAAATAAACAATCTCAAAAAAACTTGACTATTTTAGTCAGGATTCATAAAATCTGCACATCTAGACTTAACATGTGTATCGAATCATGCGCTTAACAACTCGCGGTCGCTACGCAGTGACTGCTCTACTTGATTTAGCTTTGCAGCCAACTGAACAAACGATCACTCTTGCAGAAATTGCAGCTCGTCAAACCATTTCAGTGGCCTATCTTGAGCAGTTATTTGCAAAATTAAAGCGTCACGGCTTAGTTTCCAGCATCCGTGGAGCAAACGGTGGTTATCACCTAGCTCGTAGTGCTGAAGACATCACTGTTTTGGAAATTATTGAAGCTGTAAATGAAACAGTTGATGCAACCCGTTGTGACCACAAAGGCAACTGCCAAAATGGTGCAATGTGCTTGACTCACGATTTATGGCAGGAACTCTCCCACCACATTGCCGATTATCTTGCAAAAATCACCCTTGCTGACCTTGTAGCACGCGATAACGTTCAAACCGTATCTATTCGTCAAAATTCAGCAAACTTTGATTCAGCCCTTTTATCGGTTACAGGTATTTGACATGAAGCGTCCTATTTATCTTGACTATGCAGCAACTACACCTGTAGACCCTCAAGTCGCAGAACGTATGATGGAATGTCTAACGTTTGACGGTACTTTTGGTAATGCAGCTTCTCGTTCTCATGCTTACGGCTGGCAGGCAGAAGAAAAAGTAGAATATGCACGTGAACAAGTTGCTAATCTAGTAAAAGCTGATCCACGCGAAATCGTTTGGACGTCTGGTGCAACTGAGTCTGACAACCTTGCGCTTAAAGGTATTGCTCAGTTCTATGCATCTAAAGGCAAGCACATTATTACAAGTAAAATTGAACATAAAGCAATTCTTGATACTTGCCGCGAGCTTGAAGAAGAAGGCTTCGAAATTACTTATCTTGAGCCAGAAGCAAAAACAGGTTTAATTACACCTGAAATGGTTCAAGCGGCCCTTCGTCCAGATACGATTCTTGTATCTTTGATGATGGTGAACAATGAAATCGGTACAACTACAGATGTAGCTGCAATCGGTGAATTGACTCGTGCAAACAAAACTTATTTCCACGTAGATGCTGCGCAAGCTGCTGGTAAAGTAGAAATTGATCTTTCAACTATGAAAGTTGATTTGATGAGTTTCTCTGGCCACAAAATCTATGGTCCTAAAGGTATTGGTGCTCTTTATGTACGTCGTCAACCACGTGTACGTATTAAAGCGCAAATGCACGGTGGCGGTCATGAACGTGGTATGCGTTCAGGTACGCTAGCGACTCACCAAATCGTGGGTATGGGCGAAGCGTTCGAACTTGCAGGCAAAAACCTACATGCCGAACAAACTCGTATTCGTGTACTTCGTGACAAACTTTGGAATGGCTTGCAAGGTCTTGAACAAGTCTTCCTGAACGGTCACCCAGAATACAACGTTGCAAACTATCTAAACGTCAGCTTTAACTTTGTTGAAGGTGAATCGTTAATGATGGCACTTAAAGATTGCGCAGTATCTTCTGGTTCTGCATGTACATCAGCAACTTTAGAACCATCTTATGTACTTCGTGCATTGGGTCTTTCAGACGAACTGGCTCACAGCTCGATTCGTTTCAGCTTTGGTAAATACACCACTGAAGCCGATATTGACCATGTACTTGAAATTACCAAAGCAGCAGTTGAAAAACTACGTGATCTTTCACCGCTTTGGGATATGTACAAAGAAGGTATCGACCTTAATTCTGTAGAATGGGCTGAACACTAATTCATCCCGGTGAGATAGCTTTTATTTTAAGGCTATCTCATTGATTAACGTAATTTCACCCCCATATTAATCTTAAGGCTGACCCCGAGGTTTGGAGAAGCGTCATGGCTTATAGCGAAAAAGTAATTGATCATTACGAAAACCCTCGTAATGTTGGTGTTTTAGACAAAAATGCAGAAAACGTTGGTACAGGTATGGTCGGTGCACCAGCTTGTGGCGATGTTATGCGTCTACAGATTCAAGTTGATGACAATGGCGTAATTGAAGAAGCTCGCTTCAAAACTTACGGTTGTGGTTCAGCAATTGCATCTAGCTCATTAGTAACAGAGTGGCTAAAAGGCAAAACTCTTGATGAAGCTCAAGCAATTAAGAACATTGATATTGCAACTGAACTTGCACTTCCACCAGTAAAAGTACACTGCTCTGTACTTGCTGAAGATGCAATCAAAGCTGCTGTAGAAGACTACCGTAGCAAGAAAGTAAAAGCTTAATTGTTTACGTGTTTTAAAAAAGATTAACGGAGTTTTCATGATTCATTTAACTGAAAATGCTGCAACTCATATCAGCAATTACATCAAGAATCGCGGTAAGGGTGAAGGCATTCGCGTTGGCGTGAAAACTTCTGGCTGTTCTGGTTTAGCTTATGTACTTGAGTTTGTCGATGATATTGACACGCATGACCAAGTATTCGATCAGTTTGGCGTAAAAGTATTCGTTGACCCAAAAAGCTTAGTTTATCTCGAAGGTATGGAGATGGACTATGTGAAAAATGGATTAAACGAAGGTTTTGAATTTAATAACCCAAATAAAAAAGGCGAATGTGGCTGCGGCGAATCGTTTACGGTTTAAGCCTTTTCCACACTCCTTTTTCGCATTAAAACAGTGTAAAATTCACTGTTTTAATTGCATTTAAAGCAACACTTTTTGCACCTCTATTGCGGACACCATCTCCCATGAATCATTTTGAGTTGTTTAACTTACCTGTAGCACTCGATATTGATTTAGCAGTTTTAAAATCTGAATTTTTAAAGTTGCAGCAACAATATCATCCAGATAAAGCTGAAGACAAAGATCTAGCCCTGATTAAATCCAGTGAGATTAATCAAGCATTTAAAGCTTTATCCAATGTTGATAGCCGCGCTGCATATCTTTTAAGTCTTAAAAAACAAGATTATCACCTTGATCAATCGATTAGTGATTTTGAGTTCCTACAAGATGCCTTAGAAATTCGTGAACAGTTAGATGAGGCATGCTCTGCTGATGACCTCACTTCACTTAAAACTGAAGTTCAGCAATGGATTGACGGTTTGGTTCGTGAATTCAAGATTGATTATGACGACGAAGACTGGGCTGAAGCACGTGATACCGTACGTAAATTACGCTTCTTCCAAAAAGTAATGGCTGACATCGATAAAGCTGAAGATCGCTTCTTAGACGACGATAGCTTTGATTTAGACGATGATTTTTAATTTATTTTTTATATTTGACGTTCAAAGGATGTAACACACATGGCTCTCTTGCAAATTGCAGAACCTGGTCAATCAAGTGCGCCGCATGAACACCGCATCGCAATTGGTATCGATCTTGGGACTACACACTCTTTAGTAGCCACGGTACTTTCTGGTAAAGCGAAAGTGCTTAACGATGAACATGGTCGTGTGTTACTCCCTTCTATTGCACACTATGACGAATCCACTACGCAATATGGTGACGACGCAAAGGCATTCTTAACGACTGATCCTAAAAACACCATCGTTTCTGTAAAACGCTTTATGGGTCGCTCTAAGGCAGATATTAAATTCCAACACCCGTACAACTTAGTCGGTGAAGCGAATGAAATGCCTGCTTTTGAAACTGCACAAGGTCGCAAAACACCCGTTGAAATTTCTGCTGAAATTTTAAAACAACTTAAAGACCGTGCAGAAAGCAGCTTAAACAATCCAGTAAATGGTGCTGTCATTACTGTGCCTGCCTATTTTGATGAAGCACAGCGTCAAGCAACGCGTGATGCAGCACAGCTTGCAGGCTTAAATGTACTCCGTCTTTTAAATGAACCGACTGCTGCGGCAGTGGCTTATGGCTTAGACCAAGACACCAATCTTGCACATGATCAAAACTATGTGATCTACGATCTGGGTGGTGGTACTTTTGACGTTTCAATTTTACGTTTCTCTCAAGGTGTTTTTGAAGTTCTAGCAACGGGTGGCCACACGGCGCTTGGTGGTGATGACTTAGACCGTCTGATTGTAAAATGGGCAAAAAAACAACTGAATATTGAAACTTTAGATGATGCTGAATATGCCCATTTCATCGTTTCTGCTCGTAAAGCAAAAGAAGCTCTAACCGAGGCTGAATCTGTAGAGCTTAAAGTCCTTGATCAATCATTGACTTTAGACCGCCCTACTTTTGAATCCATCATCAAAGTTGCTTTGGATAAAACCATCAGCGTTTGCAAACGTGTCATGCGTGATGCCAAGCTTGAGCTCAGCGATATTCAAAATGTGGTATTGGTCGGTGGTTCTACCCGCTCGTATGCTGTACAAAAAGCTGTTCAAGATGTCTTCAATCAAGAACCGCTCTGTACTATTAACCCTGATGAAGTTGTGGCCATTGGCGCGTCGATTACAGCGAACCAACTTATTGGTAACTCTAAAGATGGTTCACTGCTTTTAGATGTCACACCACTTTCTTTAGGTTTAGAAACCATGGGCGGTTTGGTTGAGCGCCTTATTTCGCGTAATACAGCCATTCCAGTGGCACGTCGCCAAGAATTCACAACCTATCAAGATGGTCAAACAGCGATGTTAATTCATGTTGTACAAGGTGAACGTGATCTGGTTGAACATTGCCGTAGTCTAGGTCGTTTCGTGCTTCGTGGTATTCCACCGATGACTGCAGGTCAAGCGCGTATCGAAGTGACATTCCAAGTTGATGCAGATGGTTTACTGACGGTGTCTGCCAAAGAAACCACTTCTGGTGTACATGCTCAAATTGACATCAAACCTTCTTATGGTTTATCTGATGCCGACACTGAACGCTTACTGATTGATGGTTATAAGTTTGCTGAAGAAGATAAAAACTTACGTCATCTTCAAGAAACCAAGGTTGAAGCAAAACGTGAACTTGAAGCACTTGATCAAGCACTTAAAGTAGATGCTCAACTCCTCAACCAAGAGCAACTCAGTTCCCTCACTTCTGCACGCAGTGTTTTAAATGCTGCACTTGAAACGACTGATATCAAAGCTATTGAACATGCTGTAGAACAGCTTAAAATACATAGCGATGCATTTGCTGCAGCTCGTATGAATCAGCACATTGATGCCGCATTGAAAGGCACAAAACTCGATGACTGGTCAAACTCAAATTAATTTATAGGTCAAGATTATGCCACGTATTAAAGTACTGCCTCACGCAACAATCTGCCCAAACGGCGCTGAGTTTGAAGTCGAATCAAATGCTAACCTTTGCGAAAGCATGTTAAAAAACGGCATCAAAATTGAACATGCATGTGATATGTCTAAAGCATGCACCACTTGCCATGTGGTTGTACGTAAAGGTTTTGATGGTCTAGATGAAATGGATGATGTCGAAGCAGATCTTCTCGATCGTGCTTGGGGGTTAGAACCAGACTCTCGTCTGTCATGCCAAGTAAAAATTGAAGATGAAGATTTGGAAATTGAAATTCCTAAATACACCATCAACCATGCTTCAGAAAATCATTAATTTATAGAATATTTTCTATAATCAAAAAGCCAGTTCATCGTCACTGGCTTTTTTATGCATAAATCTATTCAAGAATTCAAAAAAAGAAGACGTTTTGATAAAAGAATGAATTGAGTTATTTTTACAATTTAAGGCAATACGATTAGATCTAATTTTTATAATGTATATGTGAAATTAAGAGTGAGATTCAGTTTTTTTGACTTCTTCGATCACTTCGTCTTCTAAATTCAGTTTAACAATACCAGCAGAGTTGGTCATTTTTTGCTGAGTTTGTAAGCGTTTAATCATACGTTCTAAAACATGTATTAGTTCAGGATATTCAAAGTTTTGTACTTCATCTAAGTTCAACAATAGATTAAAGCCTTTATATTCGTAATCGAACCAACGTTGATAATCTGTTTTCTGTGAGGTGTATTTTTCCATCACTTGCCAAGTACGTACTGGGCCTTTGATACCTTTTAAGAAGATCGGTGCTTTAGGTGCACATAAATAGTCATTTTTCACTAAATGATGCGTATCGTCTGAAATCAAAATTTCATCGACTTCGGCAGCACTCTGTAATCTTGCAGCCAAGTTGGCATCACGACCCACGATGGTATAAGCCATACGGTGAGCCGCACCATAGTTCCCAACGTGGCAATACCCTGTAGAAATACCCATACGAATGTGTAGCGGCGGATAACCCATTTTAATCCAGCGTTCACGTAGCAACTTCATTTGCTGACGCATGACCATTGCCATCTCTAAACAGGTTTTTGCATCTTGCTCTACGCCTTGGCTATGTGGATCACCAAAGAAGATTAGAATTGCATCACCCATAAATTTATCGACAGTCGCTTCATACTGTTTGGCAATCTCAGTCATATGACTCAAATAGTCATTGAGTAGAAATGCTAAATCGTCTGGGATTAATGTTTCAGAAAGTTCTGTGAACCCTTGAATATCTGAAAAGAAAATCGTGAGTTTTTTACGTTTATATTCGATTTTAGCTTCAGACTCACCTTTCATAATCGATTGCCAAAGCTGCATTGGCGCATAACGACTCAATTGATTAGCGAATTCCATATAACGATTCATCTGATCATAATAGTGGTTCTTTTTATTGCTCAAAGACTGAACTTGGGTGTGTTGATAAAATGTCCCCACACTGAAATAGGTAATGAGGCATAAAAAGCCAAGAACGGTTAATTCACTGCTGGTTGACTCAAAATACTCTTGAAAACCAAAGACATAAATATTACACAAATAAAATACAGTGACGCCTACAATTCCTGCCAAGGACATCATTAAGAAATTAATTTTGTTATAAATGGTTGTATACAGCAGTGCAAAGACCGCAAGAAAGGTTAAAACGAGGCTTAAATGTACTGCAGACATCAGCACAGCAATAACAATGATATCGATCAGAAAAAGTACATTACGCTTAACTTGATTGCTATATCGATAAATTAGCCAATGGGAAAACTTGGGAACAACTAAAATCAGAAAAAATAAAAATGCAGGAATGTAGATTTGATATTGCGTATCTGGCTGAGTGTAATGATAGACAACAATCACCAAAGACAGCATGATATATCCCATCAAACGATGAAAATATTCAAACTGTTTAGGCTCTTTGCTGATTAAATTGTCTAACGGCACTCGATCGCCCCCATACGGACACTCATTCTTCTACTATCCTGATATTGTCCGTAAATCGGGATTAGTCCATACGCCAATCGAAAGGCATATCGCCTTGACCACGTAGTGCAAGCATTAGTGTTTGGCGCATGTGTGCCAAGACATCATTGTTATAAGGAACTGCTGGCGTACCCCAAACTGGTTTCGGCCAAGCCACATCATTTTGATAACGAACAACATGATGAAAATGTAATTGTGGAACCATATTACCCAATGCAGCTACATTCATTTTGTCTGCACGGAATACACGTGACAATTGGCTTGATAACCAGCTTGATTCACGTAAAAACTGCTCTTGGTCTGCCTGACTTAATTCATAAAGCTCTGTAATTCCCGGAACACGTGGAATCAAAATAAGCCACGGGAATTGCATATCATTCATCAAACGACATGTTGACAGAGGAAAGTCGCCTACATAAAACGTATCTTGAGCAAGTTGTGGATGTAAACTAAACATATCTTTATAAATGATGCAAAATTAGAATGATGGCTAATACTATCACATCCTTATGGGTGTGAATATTCTGTACAGAACGTTTCATTACAAATAAACTGCATTTGAATAAAACGTTGCTTGCTTATGACTCTAATAAATTTTTCAAAAAAATCAAGCGTTTCTTCTATATAAAAAACACGCATGAAAATCCACTCAATCTAAACAAGCAATTTATACGCCAAATCTAGTGATTTGGCGCCAATTCCTTCAGCAAACTGTCTAATAAGTCATTTATAAATTGAATCCGTTTGTCATATTCTTCGAGCATGACCATGACTTTTAGACGCTGTCCACCTTCCATTCGGAAGAAAGTCGGATGCTTTTGCATCATTTGAATAATCGATATGGCTTGAACTGGTGTATCTGGTGAGAACTCAATACTGCCGCCATGTGAGCTGATATCAATTTTAGTGATACCCAATTGCTCCGCTTTTAAACGCAACTGATGGACAGAGAATAATTGCTTGACTGCTTGCGGCGGCAAGCCAAAACGATCGATCAACTCCATACGAATGTTATCGAGTTTCTCTTGAGTATCCGTATTACTAATGCGTTTATAGAACAATAACCGTTGATGTACATCACCTAAATAATCATCTGGAATTAAGGCTGGCATGTGCATGCTAATTTCAGCCGTTAATGACAATGGAGAGTCAAAGTTAGGCGTTTTACCTTTTCGAATGGCTTTGGTGGCTTTTTCAAGCATTTCCATATACAGGCTATAACCGATGGTTTGCATTGAGCCACTTTGCTGTTCACCCAGCAACTCACCTGCGCCACGAATTTCTAAGTCTTCTGTAGCCAACATGAAGCCCGCGCCCAAAGTTGATGCACGCGAAATGGCATCTAGGCGTTTTTCAGCATCACCTTTTAAGCCTTTGAGCGAAGGCACAAGTAAATAGGCGTAAGCTTGATGGTGCGATCGACCGACACGACCACGTAGTTGGTGCAACTGCGCTAGTCCCAGTTTATCTGCGCGTTCAATCAAAATGGTATTGGCGTTTGGAACGTCAATACCCGTTTCAATAATGGTTGAACACACCAGCACATTATATTCTTTATGATAGAACTGCTGCATGATTTGCTCTAGTTCACGCTCACGCATTTGACCATGTGCTACCGCGACTCGTGCTTCAGGAACCAATTCACGTAAAGTTTCTGCCGTACGTTCAATGGTCTCCACTTCATTGTGTAAGAAATACACTTGCCCGCCACGTAGCAGTTCACGCAAGATGGCTTCTTTGATCGAATCTCCAGTATGCTCTTGCACAAAGGTTTTCACAGCAAGACGACGTGCAGGTGGCGTTGCAATAATTGATAGATCACGCATACCACTAAAAGCCATATTCAGCGTACGTGGAATAGGCGTTGCAGTTAGCGTCAGCATATCGACATCGGCGCGTAATGCTTTAATTCGCTCTTTATCACGCACACCAAAACGGTGCTCTTCATCCACGATCATGAGACCGAGATTTTTAAATTGCACACTTTCCTGCAAGATTTTATGTGTGCCAATTACGATATCCACTTTGCCTTCTGCGAGGTCTTCAATGGTTTTAGTATGTGATTTTGATGAACCAAAGCGTGAAAGGACTTCAATACGTACAGGCCAATCCGCGAAGCGATCTTTGAAAGACTCGTAGTGCTGCTGTGCCAACAACGTGGTTGGAACAAGTACAGCCACTTGTTTGTTATTTTGTACTGCCACAAATGCAGCACGCATGGCCACTTCTGTTTTACCAAAACCGACATCACCACAAACCAAACGATCCATCGGCTTTGCTTGTTGCATGTCATACAGTGTCGCTTCAATAGCATTGGCTTGATCTAAAGTTTCCTCATAGGCGAAGCCACTGGCAAACTGCATATAGAGACTTTGATCCAGTTCAAATCCATAACCGGGCTTCGAATGACGACGTGCTTGAATATGTAAAAGTTCTGCCGCCACATCATGGATCTGCTCTAAAGCCTTGCGTTTGGCTTTAGACCATGCATCTGTGCCCAATTTATGTAATGGTGCTAGATCTGGGTCACCACCACTGTATCGGCTAATTAAATGCAGGTTTGTTACAGGGACATACACCTTAGCTGCATCGGCATAGTCTAACTGCAAAAACTCATGGTCTTGGTCATCGATACTCAAGGTAATTAAACCTGCATATCGCCCGACACCATAATCAATATGAACCACAGGTGCGCCAATACTTAGCTCGGTTAAACTACGAACAAGAAACTCTTCTGATACTTCCTGTTGGCGTTTACGACGACGTTGAACCACACGGTGTTCATAAAGCTGATTTTCAGAAATTACACTGAGCTTGTCAGTTAGCAATAAACCACGATCTAAGGGTGCATTGGTGATCGCAATCGCATGCATAGAATGCATAAAATCATCAAAACTTTCGACCGTTGGAATATCACCCAAACTTGGGCGCAATGCATCTTTTAAAGTTTCACGTCGACCAGCGCTTTCAGCCACTAAAAGTACCGGATAATTTGCCGCATCGATATACTGCTTAACCGCAGAAAATGGTTTTTCACGTTTTGGATCGATAGGTAATCGGGGTGGAATCTCAGCTGCAAGATTGATCACGCCATTGCGTTCATCAAAAGCCTCAGGCGAAGCCACAATACGACGGCAGAGATTTAATTGTTCTAAAACCTGATTTGGTTGTAGGAAAATCTGCTCTGGCGGCAAAATCGGTTGGTCGACATTATGACGGCGGTCTTCATAACGACGCACAATGTCTGACCAAAACTGAATCAATGTGTCATCAATAGCTTTATCTGTAATGACAATGCCATTCTCTGGTAAGTACGAAAATAGCGTACTTTGCTCTTTCATGGCTTGTTCAGCGAAGAACAACGGAAAATAAAACTCAATACCCGGTGAAGCTATACCATCTTGTACATCTTGATAAATTGGGTTTTTCTTTGGATTTGCTGTCGGAAAATTTTCCGCATATCGATCACGAAACAGTGAGCGCGCTTCTTTTAATGGAAATTCTTTTGCAGGTAAAACCGTAAAATGATCTAAATTTTGGGTGGTTCGCTGAGTTTCAGGATCAAAGAATTTGAGGGTATCGATTTCATCATCAAATAAGTCAATACGAATCGGTGAACTTTGCCCCGAAGCGTAAATATCCATAATGCTACCGCGTACTGCAAATTCACCATGATCATAAACGGTATCCACCAAGTGATAGCCCGCTTGTACTAATCTTAATTTTTGTTGTTCGATATCAAATTTTTGACCCACTTTAATATCAAAGTGTTCACCTAATACCCAAGATGCCGGTGCAACTCGCTGCGCTAAAGTTGTTGCTGAAACCAACAACACACCTTGCTGTGGCATATTGGACAAAATCGCCAAGCGTTCAGAAACAATGTCTTGATGTGGCGACAGCCGGTCATAAGGTAAAATTTCCCAATCTGGGAAAATAGTTGGCTTAATTCCGTAAAATTCCAGCTCACTTTCTAACTGCCCGAGATGCTGATTATTACGTGCAACAATCACAAACAACTGTTTGGATTGTTTGCTAATTTCTTTAAATAATAATGCAGCAGATGAGCCTTGTAAGTTTCCGACCCACCGCTTTTCGCCAGCTTTAAGCTGTTTAAGATTGAGTTGTGAAATTTCTTGCTGGAACATGATGTAAATAGCTTTTAATGTTTTAATCACTTGGTGATCATATTAACACGATGCTTTTTACATTCCGAGATTTAAGCAACTATATACAGTGTTTTAACCAATGTGGATTTGTGATTGTATTTTCTATTGATGAGTACCCTTAACGCACACATCAAACTCAAACACTGCAGTCCATTCACTTACTTACGATCACGGATGAATTGACGATAATAATCATTCAATAGTTTGACATAGAGTTTAAACTGCAACAGATTTTCTTCAGTATTGCCTAATCTTGCAACAAAACGTTTATTTGCAATTTCCAAGTCTATTTTTTCATTGATAATCATTGCAGTTGCATAGAGCTGTTTTAAATCATCGAAATTTGTCATTTTTCTATTCGACAAATATTCCATACGTTCAGACAATGTATTTAAAACTACGCCTTCAATGATATAGCCCTGAGTTTCATCATATTGAATGTGGTGTTGTTCTAAGTAAAGTTGCTCAGGCGACTCTTTAGCGCCTTTGAATAAATCGACTAACTTATTAAACATCTGACTATCTACAACATGATAAAAAACCTATTGTACTTCGATTACGTCCTTTTTGGGGCAAGTTAAAGCTGTTCTGACTTTATCTATGCGCTAAATTTTTCATCCAAACGTTCATGGCTATATATAGAAAAATAATAGCTATCTTCAGTTTCTATAAAGCTCTAATCTCAACACAATACTTTCTTTTAGAAATTAAGTTCCTATTAGAGACTTAATACATCACTGCCATCAGATTAGTTCTCTAGCTTTACCACTGATTTCTTCAAATAAAAAACGAAGGATTAACCTTCGTCATTTACTCTTCATTTACTATTTAAGAGTCTTAAATAAGCATTTAACTCACTTGAGCCAGTGGCATACTAAATGGTGTCACTTCAGAAACTAAATTTTCAATCGAGAAAATTTCATCCAATTGACTTTCAGTTAACAGCTCTTGCTCTAAAACCACTTGGCGAATGGTTTTATTTTCGGCAATACATTGCTTACCGATTTCATCACATTTTGCATGACCTAAATATGGATCGAGTAAGGTCACGATTCCTACACTACGCATCACAGCATCAAAACATGCTTGCTCATTTGCCTGAATCCCTTGAATGCATTTGCTGTCTAATGTTTTTACGGCATTCACCAAAAGCTCAATCGATTCATTCATGGACAATGCAATCACCGGCTCCATGACATTTAATTGTAATTGCCCTGCTTCTGCGGCTAAAGTGATGGTTAAATCATTCCCCATTACTCGAAATGCAATTTGGTTGACCACTTCTGGGATCACGGGATTGACCTTTGCAGGCATGATCGACGAACCTGCTTGTAACTCAGGTAATCGAATTTCCGCTAAACCTGTACGTGGCCCAGAACTTAAAAGACGTAAGTCATTACAAATTTTAGAAAGTTTGACAGCTAAACGTTTTAAGCAACTCGATAATAAAATAAATACGCCACAATCGCTGGTTGCTTCGACATAGTCTTCTGCACCTTGCAATTTTAGACCGGTCAAATGAGCTAGATTTTCAACGGCCTTGGCCGCATAACCTGCAGGAGAATTCACGCCAGTACCAATTGCTGTCGCACCTAAATTAATTTCCAATAAAAGCTGTCGATTTTGCACAATCAACTTCAAATCTTCTTTTAATAATGTTGCAAATGCACGGAACTCTTGCCCCAAAGTCATCGGAACTGCATCTTGTAACTGTGTACGCCCCATTTTGATGACATGTTTAAACTCATCAGCTTTAACATGTAAGCTTCCGATAAGTTGATTTAGCACTACAAATAAAGCATCAAAAGCACTATATGTCGCTAGACGCAGCGCTGTTGGATAGACATCATTGGTGGATTGTGACTTATTGACATGGTCGTTGGGATGAATCCTTTGATAACTGCCTTTCGCATCTCCGAGCGATTCAAGGGCAATATTGGCAATGACTTCATTGGCATTCATGTTAATAGAAGTGCCTGCTCCACCTTGATAAATATCAATTGGAAATGAATCTGCCCATTGTTCAGGATGATCAATCAAAGCATCACACGCTTGCTGAATCGCTTGGCGAATATCATCTTGTATTAAGTTAAATTGATAATTGGTTTCTGCTGATGCTTTTTTTACCTGAGCAATAGCGCGTACAAAGTTTAAATTTTGTCCGACATGCTGCTTTGATATTTGAAAGTTTTCGATGGCACGCAATGTATGTATGCCGTAATAACATGACTGCGGGACTGCTTTATCCCCCAATAAATCATGCTCTATTCTCGTTTTTTCCATTTGAACCGTTGTCACTGCGCATTCCCTCTAATTACGCACCAAGACTATGCATACCTCATATTCGACCTGTTCAAATCATCTCACTACAGATGATGTGATGCACATTTGCAACCAAATATTTCAAATGCACATTTCTTGTTCACTATGTAACATTGTGTAATTTTTACCTAATTTCATTAGTTCTCTTTTTGTGATGAAAAGTCTTAGGTAGATTTACATTTCAAAATTTAAATTCCCGTCTGGACAACATTTCAGCAGCACAATAAAAAATTCGATTTGTAATAAGAAGAAATATCATTTACACAAAATATACATAAAATATGCTTAAAGGTTACAGAGTGTAATTTTTAAATCGTGCTTGAATCTGCGACTTACGACAGAAGTACAAATTTTCATCTAGGACAGAGATGATTTGCTTTCATTAAGGACGAACCGCCTATGAGCCATTTAAACCCGACATTAGTCACCTTTATTTTTTATATTCTTGCAATGCTTGCCATTGGTTTGTATGCCTACAGAGCTACGCATAACTTTGACGAATACATTTTAGGTGGACGAAGTTTAGGAAGTGTTGTGACTGCACTTTCAGCAGGTGCATCCGACATGAGTGGTTGGCTACTCATGGGTCTCCCTGGTGCAATTTATCTATCTGGTCTTTCTGAAGCTTGGATTGCGATCGGCTTAATTATCGGTGCTTGGTTGAACTGGCTGATCGTTGCGGGTCGCTTGCGTGTTCATACCGAATATCAAAATAATGCCCTGACCCTGCCCGATTATTTCACGAGCCGTTTTGCAGACCGTAAAAAGATTTTACGTATCATTTCAGCTGTAGTGATTTTAGTGTTCTTTGCGATTTACTGTGCTTCTGGCATGGTGGCTGGCGCACGACTTTTCGAAAGTTTATTCGGTTGGAACTACACAACAGCACTGTGGATTGGTGCCATTGCAACCATCAGTTATGTCTGTATTGGTGGATTCTTAGCGATCAGTTGGACCGATACTTTCCAAGCGGGTCTGATGATCTTTGCATTGCTGATCACACCGATCATTGCCTACCTTGCTTTAGGTGATAACAGTCAAAATCTTGCTGCTATTTTGGAAACAGCTTGCCCACAAGCTTCTAATTTATTTGAAGGTTTAAGTACAGTTGCGATTTTATCCAGCATGGCGTGGGGCTTAGGCTATTTTGGTCAGCCGCATATTTTGGTTCGCTTTATGGCAGCCGATTCTGTTAAATCCATTCCGAATGCACGTCGCATTGGTATGACATGGATGATCCTATGTCTAGGCGGTGCTGTAGCAGCCGGTTATATCGGTATTGCTTACTTCCAAGTTCACCCAGAACTGGCAAGCGTCGTTAATGCCAACCCTGAAACGGTATTTATGGAATTGACTAAAATTCTATTCAATCCGTGGATTGCTGGGATTATTTTAGCGGCAATTTTAGCTGCGGTGATGAGCACACTTAGCTGTCAGTTATTGGTGTGTTCAACAACCTTGACGGAAGATTTGTACAAAGGATTTATTCGTAAAAACGCATCGCAAAAAGAATTGGTTTGGATTGGACGTGCGATGGTCTTGGCAATTGCGGTATTTGCAATCACCTTTGCAATGAACCCTGCAAGTAAAGTTTTAGGCTTAGTGGCTTATGCATGGGCAGGTTTCGGTGCTGCATTTGGCCCGCTGATTATTCTTTCATTGCTGTGGAAACGTATGACGCTTAACGGTGCAATCATTGGCATGATCGTGGGTGCTGTGACTGTCATCGTGTGGAAAAACTACTTAGGCCACCTTGGTTTATACGAAATCATTCCAGGCTTTATTTTCTCTGCAATCAGTATCGTTGTGGTGAGCTTATTGGGCAAAGCACCAGAGGCGGATGTGGTTGAACGCTTTGAAAAAGCCGAAGCGCAATATCAAAAAGAAATGTCTGAAATCTAAAATTTTTGACACTTAAAAGGGGCTAAATGCCCCTTTTTAGTACTCACATTTTCTATTACATAATTTATGTTACGCAGTAACATCAGATGCGCAATTTGATTCAAATAAGAAAACGATACGCGATAAAGTCATCCACAAGTGTTTGAGACAGGACTAATTTTCATCAAAAATGTTTTTGCGACATTTTTAATAATTTGACGGTAGTGAACGAGTTTTGTTGGTGAGGTGCATTGCACCGCAAGATGGTTTCCTTGCGAAGCACACTTCTCATTTTGCCAAATGAGAAACATCGTTTCGTAAAAGTGCCTCCAGCCGAAGGCTAAACCCTTTATCCAAACTCAAGATGTAAGACTCCGTCGAATAGACTTAAAAATCGTTTTAAAATGCGCAATTACATTTATACTCGTAAGAGCCGTTACTTAATTGATCGAGCCGCAGGTTTCAGCTTAATTTGCATACTTTCTTTGATCACTTCCATCACAGGATAACTACGCGTTTCCTTGATACCAGGTAATTGCCAAAGCACCTGCCCTGAAATTTTTCTAAATTCTTCCATATTTGCGCAGCGTATTTTCACCACAAAATCAAAACCACCGCTGATCATGTGACATTCTACGATTTCTGGAATTTGACGCACTGCATCCGAAAAATCTTCCAATACGTTGGGCGTGGTTTTATCTAGTAAAATCTCCACAAAAACCACAAATCCATTGTTGAGTAAGACCGGATTTAAACGTGCTTCATAGCCTAAAATAAAGCCTTCTTTCGATAATTTTTGCACACGTGCCAACGCCGCAGTCGGTGATAAATTCACCATTTCCGCAAGCTTAATATTGGACAATTTTCCGTCTTCTTGCAGCAACTCTAAAATACGAATATCTATACGGTCTAAGCTCAAATATGGGCTACTCATCTGAATTTTTCTCTAAATATTATTAAAACTATAGTGAGTTATTCGCTAAATATTCTGTGATGATAAATTAAATAAAGGATCAAGCTCAAGATTTATTTGCTCGTCATAGAACTTTGACACGGAAAATTGAAACATGAATGGAAAAGTATTTGAAGTCACGGGAAGCGATGACTACATCACTGAATTTAAAGACAAGAATAGCTTTGAACAATCGATTAATACAGCATGGCGTCGTGCTGAAACTGAGTGCATTGAAAACTTATTAGCACACAGTGAAATCCCTTCCCCGATCAGCGATCAAATTCAACAATTGGCTTTTGACTTAGCCCATTCATTACGTGAACGTAAAAGCGGTACAGGTAAAGCAGGCATTGTACAAGGCTTGCTACAAGAGTTTTCATTGTCTTCTCAGGAAGGCATCGCGCTCATGTGTTTAGCTGAAGCGCTACTCCGTATTCCAGACAAAGCAACACGTGATTTACTGATCAAAGATAAAATCAACCAAGGTAACTGGAAAGATCATGTTGGCCAAAGTAGCCTCATGTTCGTAAATGCTGCTGCTTGGGGATTAATGCTGACGGGCAAACTGATGGAAACCCCTCAACAAAAAAGTCTGTCTAGCCTACTCACCGGTATTTTAGCACGCAGTGGACGTGGCATTATCCGTAAAGCTGTAGACGTGGCTATGCGTATGATGGGTGAACAGTTTGTTACAGGTGAAACCATCAATGAAGCGCTTAAACATGCAGAAGTATTAGAAGACAAAGGCTTCCGCTATTCATATGACATGTTAGGTGAAGCAGCATTAACTGAACCTGATGCAGAACGTTATTATCAAGACTATACCGATGCGATCCACGCGATTGGTCAAGCCTCTGAAGGTAAAGATGTTTATAACGGTGCAGGTATTTCGATCAAATTATCTGCCCTACACCCACGCTACCAACGCTCGCAGATCGATCGTGTACATAACGAGCTTTATGGAAAAGTGCTTGAACTTGCAGTATTAGCCAAGCATTACAATATTGGTCTAAACATTGATGCTGAAGAAACTGACCGTTTAGAAATTTCTTTGGAACTACTTGAACGCCTGTGTTTTGAGCCTAAATTAGCGGATTGGAAAGGTATTGGATTTGTGATTCAAGCCTACCAAAAGCGCTGTTTCTATGTGGTCGACCATATTATTGACCTCGCTAAGCGTAGCCAAAAACGTTTAATGATCCGCTTAGTGAAAGGTGCATACTGGGACAGCGAAATTAAGAAAGCGCAAATTGAAGGTATGAGTGACTATCCTGTATTTACGCGCAAAGTTCATACCGACCTGTCTTATATTGCATGTGCTAAAAAGCTCTTGGCAGCGCCTGAGCAAATTTATCCTCAGTTTGCAACACACAATGCGCAAACTGTTGCTACGATCTACCAATTAGCACAGCCAGAGCTTTACTATCCAGGCCAGTATGAATTCCAGTGCCTGCACGGCATGGGTGAACCCCTCTATGAACAAGTGGTGGGTTCAAAGTCTGACAACAAACTGGGTGTGCCATGTCGTATTTATGCACCAGTGGGTAACCATGAAACCTTATTGGCCTATTTGGTTCGACGTTTACTGGAAAATGGTGCGAATACCTCTTTCGTCAACCGTATTGCAGATAAAAACTTAAAAATTGAAGATTTAATTGAAAATCCAAGACAGACGATATTAGCGACGGCTGAAAAAGAAGGTATCACTGGCGCTAAGCATCCTTCTATCCCATTTCCGCAAGATTTGTATGGCTCAGAACGTCGCAACTCAAAAGGACTCGATTTAGCCAATGATCGCGACTTATCTCAGCTCAATACCACGGCAGTACAGCATGCACATACCCAGTGGCATGCTAGTGCAATGGGCGCTAATTTAGAAGAAATTCATACTGCAAGTATCAACATTACAAACCCTGCAAACCGTAGTGACGTGGTCGGCAGTGTCAGTGAAGCTAGTCTAGAGCAAGCGGAAATCGCTCTCAATAATGCTGTAAATGCCCAAGCTTCATGGAAAACTTTAGACAAAGATCAGCGTGCAGCATGCTTAAACCGTGCGGCAGATTTGATGGAAGCACAATTGCAATCTCTGATGGTGTTGTTGTCACGTGAAAGTGGTAAAACTTATGCCAATGCTATTGCTGAAGTCCGTGAAGCTGTAGATTTCCTACGTTATTATGCAGCTCAAATGATTGATCTAGCAGAAAATACGCAAATTGAACCTCTTGGCACTGTGCTGTGCATTAGCCCATGGAACTTCCCGCTTGCTATTTTCACAGGTCAAATTGCTGCAGCCTTGGTTGCAGGTAATACCGTGATTGCCAAGCCTGCTGAACAAACGCCTCTGATTGCTGCTCAAGCTGTACATATTTTATGGGAAGCAGGTGTTCCGTTTGATGTATTGCAACTCCTTCCTGGCCGTGGCGAAATCATTGGTGCCAAACTCAGCGCGGACTCACGTGTCCAAGGCATCATGTTTACTGGCTCAACGGAAGTCGCACGTATCTTGCAAAAAACCGTGGCACAGCGCTTAAACCAATTTGGCGAAAGCGTGGTATTGATTGCTGAAACTGGCGGTCAAAATGCCATGATTGTTGACTCATCAGCATTGACAGAACAAGTGGTATTGGATGTCGTTAACTCTGCCTATGACAGTGCAGGTCAACGCTGTTCTGCCCTACGTATTCTCTGTGTACAAGAAGATAATGTGGACGTTGTCCGTACCATGTTACAAGGTGCGATGAAGCAACTTCGTGTCGGAAATCCCGCACTATTAGCAACTGACATTGGCCCAGTGATCGACCTTGAAGCACAGCAAAATATTGAAAAACATATTGAGAAGATGCGTAGCAAAGGCTATCCCGTACATCAAATCATGTTTAATGCTGATAGCAATGCCTTAAGTACGGGAACCTTCGTTGCACCAACTTTGATTGAACTGCCACATTTAAATGATTTAGAACGCGAAGTTTTTGGGCCAGTATTGCATTTAATCACCTACAAATATGGTGAGATTGAAAACCTATTAACACAAATTAATGCCAAAGGTTATGGTTTAACCATGGGCTTGCATACACGTATTGATGACACGATTCAAAAAGTCATCGGTCATGCAGAAGTCGGCAACCTGTACATTAACCGTAATATTGTAGGTGCTGTGGTTGGTGTACAACCCTTTGGCGGCGAAGGCTTATCAGGTACAGGTCCAAAAGCGGGCGGTCCTTTATATCTCTACCGTTTAATGCATCAAGTGTCTGTGAAAAAACTGGCTACACCTTATGCGGCTCAGGCAGAAACGCAAGCTACACACTTCCCTGCATATGAAGCTTTTAACACTTGGGCGAAGCAGCATTTTTCAGGCATTGCGATTCAAGCACCGCAGGCCATAGCCGCTGGACAAAGTTTTGGGCTACAAGGCCCAACCGGTGAAAACAACCAATATGCCATTTTGGCACGTAAGGGTGTGCTTTCATTGGCTAACAATGATGCAGATCAACTACATCAAATTGCTGCGATTTTATCGGTAGGTAGTCAGCCTGTGGTACTTGCAGACAATACTTTTGTGTTGAAACACTTAAATAGTATGCCGAAAATTCTCGTGGACCAATTTAAAGTGATCACGGATATTTATCATGGCAATTTTGATGCAGTTTTACATCATGGTGAAAAAGGTGAGTTATTAAAAATTCAACAAGTCATCGCGTCTCGTGAAGGTGCAATTATTGGCATTACGCATTTAGCTTCAGGCCAATATGACATCCCTGTAGAACGTTTCGTGATTGAGCGTGCAATCAGTGTCAATACAGCGGCAGCCGGTGGTAATGCTAGCTTAATGACAATGAATTAAACACTGAATTGAACTCCAACTAATCAGTTCCTCACTTAGCTCAATCTTTATGAATGTTCCATAAAGATTGAGCGTTTTTTTAACTTCCCCTCGATAAAAGTTCTGTTTAGCGTATTCAGACTCATTTTCTCGACAGATAAATACAGCCAAAAGTGGAATTAATTTAGTCTTATAAGGTGAATTTTGCTAACATGACTTTTTTTAATATGTTTGCGATTTTTTACTGCATATGACTTCAACTTATCAGCAACAACTTGATGCCAAAGTTGCCCGCATTACGGCTCAATTTTCAGAATACAACCCTCCCTCTTTAGAAGTTTTTCCTTCTGCTGAACAAAACTTTCGTATGCGAGCGGAATTCCGAATTTGGCATACTGAAAATGATATGTTCTATGCAATGTTTGAACGCAATGCAGATAATGAAAAACAAGTTGTAGAAATTAAAGATTTCCCGATTGCAGATAAAAGCATTAATGATTTAATGCCCGTATTATTAAATGAACTCAAGGCACAAGAGATCTTATCGAGCCGTTTATTTGAGGTTCATTTCTTATCAACGCTGAAAGGTGAAATGTTAGTTTCATTGGTTTACCGCTGCCCGCTCAATGCTGAATGGGAGGTAGCTGCCAAAGCGCTGTCTGAAAAGCTCAACATCAAGATTTATGGTCGTAGTCGTGGTCAGCGCGTGATTTTAACTGATGACTATGTGGTTGAAGAACTCCAAGTATTTGATCGTAAATATCAGTACAAGCAAATCGAAAGTAGCTTCACACAGCCAAATGCCGGCGTATGTCAAAAAATGCTGGAATGGGCGTGTCAGGCTGCCGATCACTCAGACCAAGACTTACTTGAGCTTTACTGTGGTAATGGCAATTTCACGCTGCCTCTTTCCACACGCTTTAATCGCGTTTTGGCAACAGAATTAGCCAAGTCTTCAGTTTATGCAGCACAGTGGAATATTGAGCAAAATGGCATTGATAATATCCAAGTGGCTCGTCTATCAGCTGAAGAGTTTACCCAAGCCTACAATGCTGAACGTACATTCCGCCGCCTTGAAGAAGCTGAGATTGAAATTTCAAGCTATAACTTCGATACGGTATTTGTCGATCCACCGCGTGCTGGTATCGATGATGAAACACTAAAACTGTTGCAACGTTTTGAACGCATTATCTATATTTCATGCAACCCAGATACTTTACATGACAATCTTAAACTGCTTTCACAAACGCATAAAATCAGTAAATTTGCCTTGTTTGATCAATTCCCTTATACACACCATGTAGAGTCTGGTGTGTTTCTTGAGAAGATTTAAACAAATTATTTCAAGTCATGTTGTTGTCATAAAAGGAGCTTTCTAAAAGCTCCTTTTTTATATACTAAAAAAGCTTTATTTTCTCGCCACATGCGGTGTAATGGATGCCTTTTTATATCAATTAGGCAAAGATTCTAAAAGTCCAATCGAAAAAATGATGATTCAAGTGGCTAAAATTTCACTTTAGTAGTCTTGCTTTATTTATTGGATTGGTTATATTTCGTCCTATGTTAGGTCGCAAATGAAGGCTCTATGAGTTTTTGGCATAAGTTGTTCGCTAATGAACAGCAAAACGGGCATAAGAATCAAATTGCCTGTGTTGAAAATGATTGCTCTTGTAAAACCAATGAACAGCTTATTGCTGCTCTTACAAAGGCAACAGATGAAGATGTTATCCTCGGTATTAAAAAAGTGCTCGCTTCGCGCGGTTATAGCCGTAAGGAATTAAATGAAATCCAGCATCTACCTCTACAGTAGAGTCTGAACATTCAGTGTTCAAACAAGGCATTCTATTTACAGAGTGCCTTTTTCATTTTTAAAATAATCATAATGATGCCGCTTATTTACAGATCAGGTTTTGTGAGTCGGCCACATCGTAATTTACAACTTTTATGCTATGCTCCAAGGCAAATTAGCGATATATAATTTTTAAGCACTCGACAATAAAACCCAATATTGCATCAAATATGATGCCGAAGACCTCTAAACAGCATTGATATAAAAATTAAAGGAATGAACATGAATAAATTAACAAGTTGCCTTATTGCTTGCTGCATACTCAGTCTAAGTGCTTGTAGCCAAATCCCCAAAGAATGCGAAGAATCTTGGGATAAACTCGAAGCCCTATCGAAACAAATGGGCTTAAACGAAGAGCAAATCAAAGAACAGAAAAAACAGTTTGAAGAAAGTATTAAGCAACAATCTAAAGAACAAGCCATTCAAATGTGCCAAACCCAAAGTACCTTTTTAGGTTTAGTTGGCAAATAAACAGTAGTTGCTATCAATCTAAAGACTGTATACATGAAGCCCGACCATTCGGGCTTTTATTGTTTGCATTGAAATGCTGTTGTATACGCTACAATTGGTCCTAAAGCTTTCAAACTTGAATCATGTCTATTCAACGCTTGGATTTCTGCACTAGACACAGATCCATCTAAATACAAGGCATTGTTAATCGATAATTGCTGCTTAAAATATTGTGCAAATGCATAAAATGACACGCCTTCACGACTGATCACAAAATACAACTTGCCGTTTTTGATCCCCACACCATTGCGGATTTTCAATGAATCTGACTGTGGGATAAAGTTTGAATTGATTTTTCCATCTACCACCAGCATCGGGCCTGACTGCGTCGCATAACGTGCATTAAAATTGGTGGAAGCATATTTTTGTGTAGTTAATATCACCGCTTGCTTGTCATTCCATGCTAGAACACCATTCGGCTGAATTAAAAAATTACCAAAGCCTCGTGTTGCACGATTCAAGGCTTTTTTCTGCAGCCCATTTTCAACGTAAAGACCAACAGGCGCTAAATCTGCATGATACATCCCTGCATTCATTGCGAAGTTCATCGTATTACATTTACGCGCTAATGCCTGCTTTAAACGCTGTAAGTCTCGATATGGCTGCTGCTCTGCATCATATAAATAGAGCTTTAGTTGACTCAGATCCGAAATTTCAACCACATCCACGGCAATGGGCTGACTGACACGTTTCGCTTGAATATTGGCATAGGAAATAGTCGGTGAGAAAATCAGACCGAGCAGCATCATAAAGCGCATTTTTTTAAACATTGAGGTTAATTGAAGACCAAGCATGACCCTATCCATAGCGCACGTTAAAAATCGAACAAATTTTAGCTAAATCATCGCTAAAATAGTCGATTAATTCACAGATTAAAAGTAGACTAATCTTTAAAAATAATTCGGATTTAAAGTAGGACTGGTAAATACATGCATGTGCAGAAAGATGGTTTTCCTCTTGGAACACATCTGATTGTTAAACACTTCGGTTATAGCCATCATGGCATATATGCCGGCCGCGGTAGAGTCATTCACTACTCGGGTTTTGCACACCTTTTCAAAAAACATCCGATTGAAATGACTTCTATCGAAAATTTCAGCCACGGCAAAAAAATTATCGTTCAGTCATATAGCAATCCAAAATTTAAAGGTCGTAAAGTGGTGCGTCGTATGCGCTCTCGCATGCATGAAAACAACTATCATCTGATTATTAATAACTGTGAACACTTATGCACCTGGGCCATTACTGGTGTTGAAAGTAGTCCACAAGTATTCCGTATGATGAACCGACTCACCACGATTGGCTATGTCAGTTCTCTGATGAGCTTTATGAGCAGTATGATGCTGACCGTGACCACTACTTGCTTTGCACTGGTGTTCTATATTAAAAAGAAACTGCGCGAAAAAGCCAAAATGCAAATGCCGGTTTATACCTATTTAAAGCGTGAAGAACATAAAAATCGTTAATTCACTGCAGCAGCATTGAACCGTTGCTTTATCAAATTTCAATACATCAGCACATTGCTTAGAAATACTGCGCTAATACACAAGCTTTTCCTTACGGCGTATCAGATGTCATGCTTAATTTTGGTCACTCTTCACATTGCTAAAAGTTCGCATTGCTAAAAGGTGGAAATTTATCTTCAACCAAATTGCTTTGCAGGCCATGTTCTAAATAAATTTTGGCTGCATCCAAAACCGTTGTAAAACCACCTGTACTATCGATAATAAAATCAATCAATGCCTGACCTTGCAGAGGAATCTTTGAATTTTTGATGCGGACATAGGTTTCCATCGGGCTAATTTGCTCAAAAATAAAATCGACCTGAGTTTTTGGTTCTCCCCACTGTATTTGAATTAATTTGTTTTCCTTAATATTCAGCACGTCTACATCGGCGACTGCATTATATTTTTGCCAAGTCCATTGCACCGTTTTACCTTCTTCTAGATATCCACTCGATGCACTAAACCAAAAATGCTGTGTTATTAAAGGATCAACAAAAGCATTAAATACGATATTGATGGACTTACGAATTAACATCTGGGTTTCAATCACGACACTCATCAGCATTCCTTCATATTATAATTTTATTCAATGATAGCACAGAGAACTGATCATTGCCTACCACTGAATTGTTATTGCCCTATTATGCTGTATGTTCTGTAATAAATGCTGATGTCACTAGCGTGGGATTCTTCTCTGTAAATTGCCCATTCCAATAGGGATAGTATGGATAAGGTGGATACACTGCACTGACTGCGTCTAATCGGGCTAACTGCTCTACGCTTAACGACCAATCTTTCGCCGCAAGGTTATCCAACAGTTGCTGTTCATTACGTGCGCCTATCAAAATACTAGACACTGTCGGTCTGGTTTTCAGCCAATTCAATGCAATCTGTGGAATAGAGTGCCCTGTTTCCATGGCGATTTCTTGCATTACATCTAACACTGCAAATAACTTTTCGTGTTGAACTGATGGTGCGAATTGTGCTGTCTCATGCAGCCGGCTATGCTTTGGAATCGCATGCTCACGATCAAATTTTCCTGTTAATCTCCCCCAGCCCAGCGGACTCCAAACCACTGCACCAATCTGTTGATCATGCTGCGCAGGCATCAACTCCCATTCATAGTCACGTCCAATCAAAGAATAATAGACTTGATGCACACTTAGCTTTTCATAGCCATGCTGTTGAGCAATCGACTGTGCTTTCATAAGCTGCCAGCCTGAAAAATTCGACGCACCGATATAGCGAACTTTTCCACTACGTACCAAGTCATCCAAACTGCGCATCAGCTGCTCAAGTGGCGTCGTGCTATCAAACTGATGCAGCTGCAGCACATCAATATAATCTGTGCCTAAACGCTTTAAACTCGCCTCCACGGCTTGTATTAAATAGCTTCTAGAATATCCACCTTGATTGATTCCATCATTCAATCGAATACCCACTTTGCTGGAAATAATCACCTCTTGGCGTTTTGATTGAAGTAATGCACCGAGCATCTGCTCTGAGGCACCATTTGAGTAAGCATCTGCGGTATCGAAATAATTCACGCCTTGATCAATACACAGATCAATCATACGTTGGGCATCATTTAAACTCGATTGCCCCCATGCAGAGAAAATAGGGCCTTGCCCGCCAAATGTACCTGCACCAAAGCCGAACTCTGAAACTTGTAAGCCAGATTGCCCTAGATTGTGATAGTTCATGGTGATTTCCTGTGTTTAATTTATACACAGAATAGGCACAGATATTTATCAGAAAAACCCTGAATATCGAGAAAGACTTTCTTGATTATATTGATAATGCTAACTGAAGATTTCGACTTATTCACACGAATGGCGGCACTGGGTTCAATCAGTCAAGCTGCCAAAGAAGCCAATCTCTCTGTTTCTGTCGCTAGTAGCCGTCTACACAGACTTGAACAAAGTTTAGGGCTGCGCTTATTTCATCGCACTTCACGGCAACTACATTTAACACAGGAGGGTGCTGTTTTATTGCAGCAAGGTTTTCCCTTACTCGAACAATTTAATTCTCTGCTAGGCCAATTTCAGCCTGAACCACAACAACTTAGTGGGGTATTAAAAATCACCTGTTCAGAAGTTTTTGGAAATCATATCTTAGGGCCAGTATTTGCAGCCTTTGCCAAGTTGCATCCAACATTGACTTTGGATATTGAACAGACCGATCAAAATTTAGATTTGGTCTCCGCAGGTATCGACGTTGCGATACGTATTGGACAGTTAGAAGACTCATCACTGATTGCTAAACCGCTCAGCTTAAACCGTCGTATTTTGTGTGCCTCGCCTAGCTATATCGAACAATATGGCGAACCTCACTCCCTAGAAGAGCTCTCTATACACCAATGCATTTTACAGAAATACCCTAAGGGTGTTTCGCAGCTTTGGACATTCGTCCAAGATCAACACAACATAAATATACCTGTTTCAGGACAAGTTCATATCAACTCAGGTGAAGGCGTACGCCAAGCAGCACTTGCAGGTTTAGGCATCTCAAACAACTCCATCTGGCATGTGGATGAAGATTTACAATCTGGCAGACTCGTCCAAGTTCTATCAGCAATCCCTGTTCAAAGTACTGCAATCTATGTGGTAATTCCGCATCGACATTTTGTTCCGCCTAAAGTACAGGCTTTTATGCGACACTTGGACGATTATTTTCAGCATCAATATGCTTGGTACGTATCGCCGAATTTATCTGAAAATTAGGCCAAGAATTTATCTTAAATTACTGTTAAATGTCTTAATCAGCGGCGGAAGTTCAACTTCTAAGCTGCTATACATTTCACGCTCAATGTTTCGTACAATCGAGTCCAACGGTAAATCATTTTCCTGCAAGCCAAAAGGCTCTTCTAGCTCTGCACTTAACGCATCCAAACCTAAAAATAAATATGCAATCAAAGCCACAATAACAGGTGTCCAAATCCCTAAACTGGCCTCTAGGCTAAACGGCAAAATCAGACAAAATGAATACACCGCGCGATGTAAAAGCACCGAATAGGAAAATGGTAGTGGCGTGGTCATAATACGGTCACAGCCTGCATGGATATCACCCATTGCTACAGTATGACGTGTAAGCGTGCTGTAAATAATATCTGTAATCTGACCTTGTTTATAGGTTTTGACTAAATCTTTTTGAATAATTTCAAGTAAATACTGTGGTGCGTTGATATTGTCTCGGCATTGCTGCCATTGCTGATCTGTCAAATCTACACCATCTTTAAAATGTACAATATCTTGTGATTCATGGCGTAAACGATCACGTAATAAGTTGCAAAACAGCATGATGCGGTACATCAACACGGTTCTCTGCTCATCTTCAAGTACATGACTATCCCGAATCATGTGACGAGTATTGGCAATCAATGAACCCCAAAGCTTGCGCCCTTCCCACCAACGGTCATAACAGGCAGTATTTCGAAAACTCAAAAAGATCGATAGAATTACCCCAAAGATGGTAAATCCGATGGCTGGAACTTCAGGCGTATTCAGGTAGTGTGCAGCGCTTAGATACACCAAAATCGCAGACAAACTCACCACGACGGCTAAAGCAGGCATAACTTTTGGGAGTATCGTGCCATGCCATGCAAATAAAAGTTTAAAGCTATTATTTTTATTTCGAATGATCACTTATTTTCCCTCTGTACTGCCTTAATGAACCATCTCAACCATGAAAAAAGCCCAACCGAAGTTGAGCTTAATTTTAACCTACTTGATCTTAATCTATATAGGATTCAAAGATGAATCCCTTTAAAAATCTAAGATTTTATTTACCCGGTTTGAAACTGTCTTTCAAATCTAGGATGCGGTTAAACACCGGTTTTTCTGCTGTATGATCAAACTGATCTGCAACAAAGTAACCCTCACGTTCAAATTGGAAACGGTCTTCAGGTTTTACTTCTGCCAATGCAGGCTCAATCACCGCTTGAACCACTTTCAGCGATTCAGGGTTTAAGTTAGCAAGGAAGTCATCACCCACTTCAGGGTCTGACTCAGTAAATAAACGGTCGTAGATACGAACTTCCGCAGCAATACCTTTGCTTGCAGAAACCCAATGTACAACGCCCTTCACCTTACGGCCTTCGGGGTTTTTACCTAAAGTTTCAGGGTCAATTGAACATTTCAATTCAACCACTTCACCGTTCTCGTCTTTAATCACTTCATCGCACTTAATCACATACGCATGACGTAAACGCACTTCACCGCCCGGAATCAGACGTTTAAAGCCTTTAGGTGCAACTTCTTCAAAGTCTTTACGATCAATGTAAATGTCTTGAGTTAACGGAATGATACGGTCACCCATGTCTACGTTTGGATGACGTGCATGCACCAAATCCATCGCTTCAGGCAAGTTAGTTAAAGTCACTTTGAGTGGATTCAACACAGCCATGCCACGCGAAGCAGTATTTTCTAAAGACTGACGGATGCAGTATTCAAGCATTGCAACATCTACGATACTGCCATCAACTTTCGTTACACCTACACGTTTGCAGAAGTCACGTAGACCTTCTGGAGTAAAGCCACGACGGCGCATACCCACAACGGTCGGCATACGTGGGTCATCCCAACCATTCACAAATCCACCTTCAACCAATTTACGTAATTTACGTTTAGAGGTAATGGTGTAATCCACATTTAGACGGCTTGATTCGTACTGACGTGGTACAGATGGGGATTTAACTTTCTCTACAACCCAGTCATAGAACGGACGATGATCAACAAACTCTAGTGTACACAGTGAATGCGTAACTCCTTCAATGGCATCTGATAATGGATGCGCATAATCGTACATTGGGTACATTTTCCATTTATCATCAGTTTGGTGATGTTCAGAATGCAAAATACGATACAAAATAGGATCACGCATATGAATGTTAGGTGAAGTCATGTCAATTTTGGCACGTAGTACTGCCTGACCTTCTCCCAACTCACCATTACGCATTTGTTCAAAACGCGCTAAGTTTTCTTCTACGCTAGCATCACGTTGCGGCGAGTTTTTACCCGGCTCAACAAAATTACCGCGGTTTAGTTTGATTTCTTCAGGGCTTTGCAAATCCACATAGGCATCACCTTGTTCAATCAATTGAACTGCCCAAGCGTAAAGCTGATCAAAATAGCTCGATGCATAACGCGGCTCGCCGTTCCACTCAAAACCTAGCCATTTCACGTCATTGGCAATACCATCTACATACTCTTGTTCTTCGGCATCTGGGTTTGTATCGTCGAAACGGAGGTTACATAGACCCGCGAATTCTTGAGCAATACCAAAGTTCAGACAAATGGCTTTTACATGACCAATATGTAGGTAGCCGTTTGGCTCTGGTGGGAAACGTGTTACAACTTGTTCGGTACGACCTGCAGATAAATCATCTGTAATGACTTGACGTACAAAATCTAAGCCTGGCTGTTGTTCCTGCTGCGCAGCTTCGACAGGGGCATTGTTCTTGGTTGTCGGATTGTTAGGCAGGGATGAAACAACATCGTTTGGCTTCATGGTAATAAAATCACTTCTATAAAGATAAAATTAGGATAATTAAAACGCTTTTCTTTATTTTTAACAAAGAAAGTAACGTTTTTACTTGCCTTGTAGTTTACAGTTTGCTTATGCTTCTCACAACCAAAAAACCCATGGCTTTCATGTCCATGTACAGGAGATTACACAATGAGTTTTCCTCAAGTCGAATTAAACACCAATAAAGGTCGTATTGTTCTTGAGCTTAACACTGAAAAAGCACCTAAAACTGCTGAAAACTTCTTACAGTATGTTCGCGATGGTTTCTATGACGGCGTGATTTTCCACCGTGTTATTGATGGTTTCATGATCCAAGGCGGCGGCATGGATGAAAACTTCAAAGAAAAAACAACTCGTGATTCTATTGAAAACGAAGCTGACAACGGTTTAAGCAATGATGTTGGTACGATCGCTATGGCACGTACTCAAGCACCTCACTCTGCTTCAGCTCAATTCTTCATTAACGTGAAAAACAACTCTTTCCTTAATCACACTGGTAAAACAGCGCAAGGTTGGGGCTATGCAGTATTTGGTAAAGTAGTTGAAGGTCTTGACGTTGTTGACGCAATCAAAAGCGTTCGTACTGGTAACCGTGGCTACCACGCAGACGTTCCTCTAGAGAACGTTGTAATCGAATCAGCTAAAATCATTTCTGAATAATTTTTAAATTCTCCCTGAGTAGCATTGCTGCGCAAGTCCCTTTAATAAAGGAGGGAGTTTCAATATGAAATAAATGTCGGAACTCCTCCCTTTTCCAAAGGGAGGCTGGGAGGGATTTTTAGAATAAGGAAAAGATTCGTGACCTATCTGTTTATCGCTGATTTACATTTGTCACCTGAACACCCTCGACTCGTTCGGGGGTTTTTAGCTTTGTTAGAACAATACAAAACTCAAAATACCCAGCTGTATATTTTAGGTGATTGGTTTAATGCTTGGATTGGTGATGACTTTACTGCCCCATGGTTAGACGAAATCATTGCAGCGCTTAAAGATTTTACTGCTTTGGGAAATCAAATTTATTTCCAAGTAGGTAATCGTGACTTTGCATTGGGTCAAAAGTTTTTAGATAAATTTCACGGTCAATTATTACAAGACGTTGATTATCTCCACATTAGCAACTATAAAATTCGCCTCGAACATGGCGATTTACTTTGCACCGATGATGTGTCTTACCAAAAGTTTCGTAAAGTGATTCGTAATCCTTTGCTTTTAGGTTTCTTAAAGAGCTTACCGCTTAGCATTCGACAAAAAATCGCCAATGGCTTCCGCAAAAAAAGTACAGAAACCAAGCAAGTTAAATCTTATGAAATCATGGATGTAAATGCCGAAGCTGTAGAAAAAGCTTTAGAGCATGCCGATCTACTGATTCATGGACATACCCACCGCCCCCAAATACACGATGTGCATGGCAAACCTCGTATCGTTTTAGGGGACTGGCGTACAGAACAAGCTCAAATATTAGAGATTGGTGAAAACCCATCTGTGAGTGATTTAAAATTAAAAATTTGGTCTTACTAGTCCATAGCTTTCTAATCGTTAGCCTTTAGAAAAACTTACCATCATATTTGATTAATATACGCATCCAGACCATGCAAACGTAGACTTTAAATTAAGCAAAAAAAAAAAACAGCAGATCATCTGCTGTTTTTTGCTTTTAGGCTAAGCGATATAGCTGGTTTGGGCCAGTATAGAAGCTTTTGCCATCTAGATTCAGGTTAAATGTCTCGCCTGTTTCTAATTCAACCATTTGCCCAACATCAACCCAAATTAAACCAGCATTGGTATTTTGTTGACGTTTTAAAGGCACCATTTTTACATTAATTTCGTCGCCATTTACGGCTTTGGCAGTTTGCCAAGTATTTAAAATATTCAAAAGATTTACTCAACATGTGAGCTTTTTGTGACAGAACAAAGAGATTAATCAATCGGGTTTGGAATAATAATTCTGTAGTTACAAAGATATGATTCAAGTCAGAAGCTTGAATACAGATAAATCACAATCAGCTAAATAAAAAAAGATAAGCAGGAACATTACCCGCTTCGAGTTAAGCAGAAGTATACAATATTGCGCTTTGATTAGCAAAAGTAGGACTTATATACGTTATAAATACCTGCTTTTTCAATAGTATTCAAAAATCTGTGTCATTTCAATAAACTGAATCAAACAAGAAATGACACATCATGGCAAGCAACTTTGATTTCAAAGCTGTTTTTAAAAACAATTACAGTCAAGCCCTCCTCACTGGTGAAAACGGTATCTTAACCCCACCCCTCAAACAACTGACAGAAGCAGCTTTAAATGCTGAAATTGAATTTAGAAGCCCCCACTAGCCAATTGTAGGAATAGCTATTCTCGTAAGACTGTAAAATCATCTTACGGTTCATTTGAACTGGAAATACCTCGGGATCGTGCTGACGATTTTGAGCCTCAACTCGTCAAGAAAAATCAAACCTAACTCCATAAATAGATCGACAACAAAGTCATTTCGCTATATGCACTCCGTACGGGCTACCGCAATATTCAGAAACAAATTACCGATATGTATGCACTGGTTCTTTCCACGGGTGGCATTACCAATATTACAGACAAGTTAATCCCTGAATTACATGCTTGGTAACGGCGTCTTCTCGATATTGCCGTATATCCATTTGTGTGGCTCAATACCATTCATTACAAGTATTATTCACCAATTAAAATGTTGTGTTTTTAACAAAAAAGATCAAGAATGAAGGTATTTCTGTCAACAAAGCCGTTTTACCATTCTGGGATTACATGCCGAGGACCATAAAGAACGGCTAGGTCTTTACCTTTCAAAAAGTGAAGGTGCTAATGAATGTTCAGCGTATTCACAGATTTGCAGAATAGTGACAGACATTCTGATCGCCTGCATTGATGGACGTAAAAGCTTCCTGAGGCAATTGCTGCGATATGTCCGCAGACAGAAGTTTATACACTGAAGAATGCGGCCCACATCAAAACAAGCCTCAATTTATCATGATATATCTGGGCTTATTCATGATTCGGGTTATTTAATAGCGAGGTGGTGTCGCACTTCAAGACTTAACCTACTTATATTTAATTAGTAAAGATTCTCATTATTCACAATGTAAATTTTAGTAAGTATAGTAAATTAGTCAGAATTTAAATTAGATACATAAGCAATTTAGTCGGGTTTAAAAAGTTTAAATATAAGTATTTTAGTCAGGTATTTATAATAACAGAATTAGTTTATTTTTAAATCATTAAAACGATTAAGTTATTGTATTAAAACACTTTAATAATATATTTTTATTTTAACTGTTCAACCTATTTGCTTTTTGTGTATATTTGTTAATAATATAGTACAAGTTTAAAGAATAGGCTTATCTCCATGAGCTTAAAATTCAAAGATTTAAATCGTCGTGTGGTCAGAGAAATAACCGCAATACTAATAATTAAAGTGATTATTTTAATGATCATTAAGAACATCTGGTTCGACGCCCCTACCATCCCTAAAAACTTTGACAATCAAGTTGCCGAGCATATTGCTGGCAGTCCTTCCCAAATCAAGGAGACACGTTGATGATTTCTGAAAGCGTGGTCGATCTTTCGCGGTTCCAATTTGCAATGACCGCGATGTATCACTTTATTTTTGTTCCGCTGACTTTAGGTCTGGCTTTTATTCTTGCCATTATGGAAACCACCTATGTGATTTCTGGCAAAGAAATTTATAAAGACATGACTAAATTCTGGGGAAAACTCTTCGGTATTAACTTCGCATTAGGTGTTACTACTGGTTTGACCATGGAGTTTCAGTTCGGTACTAACTGGGCGTATTACTCGCACTATGTCGGTGATATTTTCGGTGCACCATTAGCCATTGAAGGTCTGATGGCATTCTTCCTTGAATCAACATTTATTGGTTTATTCTTCTTCGGCTGGGATCGCCTATCCAAAGTTCAGCATTTGGCTGTCACTTGGTTAGTTGCTCTAGGCTCGAACATGTCTGCACTATGGATTTTAGTGGCCAATGGTTGGATGCAAAACCCTGTTGGTTCTGCTTTTAACTATGAAACCATGCGTATGGAAATGGTGGACTTCGGTGCGCTGATTTTCAACCCCGTGGCTCAGGTTAAATTCGTGCATACCGTATCTGCAGGTTATGTGACTGGTGCTATTTTCGTACTGGCAATTTCAAGTTACTACTTATTGAAAAAGCGTGACTTGCCATTTGCGCGTCGCTCATTCGCCATCGCTGCTATCTTTGGTTTAGCGTCTACACTTTCGGTGATCTTACTGGGTGATGAATCTGGTTATGAAATTGGTGACGTACAAAAAACTAAACTAGCTGCGATTGAAGCTGAATGGGACACTCACCCAGCTCCAGCGCCATTTACTTTGTTCGGTATTCCAAATAAAGAAACCATGTCTACTGACTACGCGATCAAAATTCCTTATGTCATGGGGATTATCGCAACACGTTCAACTGATAAAGAAGTGACAGGTATTAAAGACCTGATCGTACAACACGAAGCGCGTATTCGTAACGGTATGGTGGCTTACTCACAGTTAGAACAACTTCGTGCAGGCGATACGTCTCCTGAACTTAAAGCAGCATTTGCTGAGTCTCAAAAAGACTTGGGTTATGGTCTGCTTCTGAAAAAATACACAGACAAAGTGGTCGATGCTTCTGATGATCAAATCAAAGCTGCTGCAAAAGACACTATTCCACATGTTCCAAGCTTGTTCTGGGCATTCCGTGCAATGGTTGCTTCTGGTTTCTTAATGCTCCTTCTGTTCGTACTTGCTACCTTTGCTGTCGGTAAACGTAATGCAGAAAACAAACCTTGGTTATTAAAATTTGCTTTGTTTGCTCTACCATTACCTTGGATTGCTGCACAAACAGGTTGGTATGTTGCCGAAGTTGGTCGTCAACCTTGGACTATCGGTGAAGTTCTACCTACACATCTTTCAGCTTCTAGCTTAAGTACAGGTGATGTATGGGGTTCTATCCTTGCATTGGCAGCGTTCTACACTGTACTGCTGATCATTGAAATGTACTTAATGATTAAATTCTCACGCCTTGGCCCAAGTTCTCTACATACTGGTAAATACCACTTCGAGAAACTTGAAGCTGCAAAAAAGGCAAATGAGGAGGCTCAAGCATGATCGAATATGAATTACTCAAAATCATTTGGTGGGTTTTAGTCGGTGTCCTACTGATCGGCTTCGCCCTCACCGATGGCTTCGATATGGGCTCAATGGCGATCATGCCATTCGTAGGTAAAAAAGACGAAGAACGTCGTGCGGCAATCAATACGATTGCCCCACACTGGGACGGTAACCAAGTATGGTTTATTACTGCCGGTGGTGCACTGTTTGCAGCATGGCCAATGGTATATGCAACTGCATTCTCAGGCATGTATTGGGCGCTGTTACTGGTACTCTTCGCTCTCTTCTTACGTCCAGTCGGTTTTGACTACCGTTCTAAACTTGAAAATACCAAGTGGCGTAATTCTTGGGACTGGGGTTTAGCAATTGGTGGTGCCGTTCCTGCCCTCGTATTTGGTGTTGCGTTTGGTAATATGTTCCTTGGTGTTCCATTCACTATGGACGAAACTGTTCGCTCGACTTATACAGGGAGCTTCTTTGCACTGCTTAACCCATTCGCTTTAGTTTGCGGTATCGTGAGTTTATCTATGCTTTGCGCTCACGGTGGTGCATGGCTCATGCTTCGTACAGACGGCGATCTGCGCGCACGCTCTGCAAAAGCAACCCAGCTTATGGGTATCGTATTCTTAGTTTGCTTCTTACTGGCAGGCGCATGGTTATACTTCGGTAATATCCAAGGCTACACATTAGCTCAACCGTTTGACACTAATGGCGTTGCAAACCCATTAGCTAAAGAAGTGATCACCAATGCCAACCCAGGTTGGATGAACAATTACAGTACTTATCCAATTACTATGATTGCGCCAATCATGGCTATTTTAGGTGCGCTGATCATCATCCTTGCCGCAGGTAAAGGTAAAGCAGGTTTCAGCTTCCTTGGTTCAAGCTTGGCAGTCATTGGTGCAATCTTAACTGCTGGTTTTGCATTGTTCCCTTTCCTTATGCCATCGAGCATCAACCCAACTGTAAGTTTGACTATGTGGGATGCGGTATCAAGTAAAAATACCCTAACTGTGATGACAGTTGCAGCATGTATTTTTGTCCCACTTATCCTGTGCTACACAACTTGGTGTTACTACAAAATGTGGGGCGTGGTTACTAACAAACATATTGAAGAGAATTCACACAGCCTATACTAAGGCTGTGTCTAAGGAGAAAAGACGATGTGGTATTTTGCTTGGATTCTCGGTATTTTGATGGCATGTTTTGCAGGTGTACTTAGTGCGCTTTACATCGAACATCATCAAGATCTAGATGAGGAATAACAAATGACTGATGCTGCTGTAGAAAAATCACTTGTAGAAAAGAAGCCAAATAAATTTGCAATGGTCATTTCCTGCCTGTTAGCTTTTCCTTTGGCAGCCGTGTTACTTGTACATCCTGCTGCCATGCTGGATGACAATGGTGGATATAACCATCGAGCGCTGATGTTCATCATGATAGGTATTTCAGGTGGTTTTGTGCATGGTGTGGGTTTTACACCACACCATTGGTTCTGGAAATGGCTTTTTAGCCCCTTTCTCGCTTGGCCACTTATGCTGTGGGGCTACTACACATGGTTCCTACATTAATTAATATCTAAATAAAGCCCTCAATTGAGGGCTTTTTTTATGTTTGCCTTAAAGCGCTGATTTTTCAATGCAGATTAATAAAACAAAATATTATAAATTTTTATTAAAAATTAAACATTTTCTAACATTTGATTATACATATTAGCGCCCGCAAAGTTGCATCGCCGCTGCATGGCCTTTAGCATGCTCTGCACCTGAATTGGAGTTATATAATGAAAACTAAAACCTTTTTAGCTGCAGCATGCATTATTGCCAGTACTTACGCATCTGCAGAAGAAGCAAAAAAAGGATGGCTGTCAAAAGCTATTGATAAATGGAATACCTTGGGGCAGCTGACAGATAAGGATTTTGAACAGTATCCGACGGTGCAGGAATTTTTCCAAGCCAAGTATAAAAATCCGCGCACCATCACCATGAATAACGTATCTTACGGTGCTGGCACCATTATGTGGGAACGCGCAAACACCTATTGTGCGCGTGACGGCGGTGAATTTGTACAAATTAAAAGCCATCCATCACCGCTGATTCCTTATAAAGGCTCTGAGGTGCTGTCTACACCGAATCTGCAAAAATACTACGGCTTATTCCAGTGCAAAAATATCAAAAACAGCTGGAAAGTTTACTTTGACCATCAGAACGAGCGTATTTTCCAGCATCCGTCTCCAAACACGGCTTCTGACGTCAGCTTCAATTTCGAATAATCGTTATCTATAGAAAAAATCAAAATATGCAAAAAACATTATTGTTTCTTGCCGCAGCAGCCGGGCTATCCGGCTGCCAAGTCACAGGGGAACGCGGCAGCCTCTATCAAAATGTGCTAGGCGGCTTCGGGCCTAAAACCCAGCATATCCAGCTCAATCCAGAACTGAACAGTTTTTCCCTGACAGTACCGCTCTCGGCTTATAATGAATTGGATTTAAACAAAGGGCTGATCAGCAATGCCCCGTTCTTTAACCAGTTAAAACAAGACCGTTACTGGAGTGTGCATCATATTTATGACGCGCAATTCCGGCGCCTGGCGCAAGACCGGGTTAAAATAAAAGTCTGCAATACGGTCAGCGCTGATCACCGCCGCAGCGCCAACGACTCCAGTTCCTGCGCAGATATACAGATGCGCGTCGCATACGACAGGCTGAGTGATGGCGTACGCATGACCTTCAAGCCTATTACGGCCGATATCAGCACAGAAGACTTCGGCTTCTTTATCAAAAACGCAGCGCCGGAATTATTTAAAAATGCCGAGCAGCTGAACACTGCAACCCTGATTAAAACCTTCGGCTATGAAGATGCGCTGACAGTCAGCAGCAAACGCACGATTTCCAGCCTCAGCAATGTGCTAGTAAAAAATGGCTATACCGTTACTACTCAGGATATTGCCAATGAAAAAATTTACTTAAGCTCATTTGAGCTTAAATCGGCTGACGCGAAGGTCTTTTCCATCTTGAACTGCCGCACCGCTGCCGCCAAAAATGGTTCCAGCACCAGCTGCAAATATGCCCTGTTCAGCCCCTATGCCATCAGCGACTATCGAATTTACAACAAAGAAATAGCCAGAAAAATCAATCAGCTATTCAACTAAACCCAAAGCCGGCATGAAGCCGGCTGTTTTTATCCGCTTAGCCGGCGCCTGCCCAGATACTGACAGATTATACTTGCGGGCGCTTATGAGCGCTGGCCGGCCAGTCCGCCATAGCTTAAACAACTACAACCAAGGCATTCGACCTGCCAATCATCTGCACAGAAACATTGATTTACGTTCTGACGGACTGCTCAATACATTCTGCTACAGCATTTTCCCGTACGTCCAGCGCATAAAAAAAGCCGGACATTGGTCCGGCTTGATTATTCCGTTTACATTAATGCTTAGCGATGCGTATGAATCGACATCACAATTCCCATTCCTGCGAGCATCGCAATTACGGCTGTACCACCATAACTCATCAACGGTAGTGGATCACCTGTTACCGGTAAAATCCCACTGACCATACCCGAGTTTAAGAATACAAAAAAGAAGAAAGTTAATCCTATCGCCCCTGCATAGAGTCGTCCAAAATTATGGAAGCAATTTAGTCCAATAATCAAACAGCGAACAATAATTGCTGTAAATAAACTAAATAAAAGAAATACACCAATAAAGCCAAACTCTTCAGCATAGGTCGACATAATAAAGTCAGTATGATGCTCTGGCAGATAACCCAAATGCGACTGTGTCCCTTCGGTATACCCCTTACCCATTAAACCGCCTGAACCAATGGCAATTTTAGACTGAATAATATTCCAACCTGCACCAAGTGCGTCAGACTCAGGGTCAAATAACGTCAGTACACGTTTTTTCTGATATTCCTGCAAAAAGAACATCCAGAGTACAGGTGCTGCAATCGCAAAGGCTGTTAAAGCAGCTGCAATTAAACGCCAAGACATTCCACTTAAAAATAAAACAAAAATACCCGGAATAATCAAACCGATATTCAAGTCAGGCTGTAAAGCGACCAATGCAAATGGAATCAATAATAAAATTAATGCCCCGACAATTTGTAAAAATTTCGGTGGAAAAGGTTTTCGCGCAAAATACCACGCCATAATCAGTGGCATGGCAAATTTCATAAACTCACTCGGCTGCATACTGCCGATACCCGGTAAGCTAATCCAGCGTTTCGCCCCCATCCTTTTTTCACCAATAACCAAAACCAACAACAGTAAAAATATACCGATGGCATATAAGTACGGACTCATAGATTGGTAAACTTTGGGTGGAATTTGCGCGCAGATCAACATCACAATAAAGCCTACACCAAAACTTGTGGCTTGACGTAGTACCATTCCCGAATCTTCCGCGGTCGCACTATAGACAACCATCAGCCCCAATATTGCATTGAGTACCAAGAAGCAAAGTAACCACGGGTCTAAATGAAGTTTAGCCCATCGAGAAGAATCGTGTTTTATACTGCGGCCATCACGTAATGACTGACGTAAAAAACGATACTGTTGAGAAGGGATCATTGCGAAACAGATCTAAAAAGGATGCGGGAATTATAGATTAAAGCGACAGTAAAAATCACTGTCCCTTAAATATTCCTTGAAATAATCATCTATTAACTTGAGACGCTAAAATTAAACGTGCCAATTCCAAGTCATCAGGATAGGTAATTTTAATATTGTCCGAACGACCCTGCACGACATTGACATGCTCACCGACAAATTCTAAGGCACTTGCTTCATCTGTGATGGTCGCACCAGCGGCAAGCGCTTGTTCAATGGCATTTTTAAGCACACCCAATTTGGCAATTTGTGGTGTCTGCGCTTGCCATAAAGTTGAACGATCTACCGTTGTTGATATAAGTGGTGCCGTTTCAACTCGCTTTAAGGTATCGCGTACGGGAATGGCGAGAATCGCACTTTGCTCAGTTTCTACTGCCGATTGAACTAAATTTTCTAAACTCAACTGAGAGACACATGGTCGTGCTGCGTCATGAACAAACACCCAATCATCATCATTGGCAATCGAAGATAGATATTGCAATGCATTGAGTACAGAATGCACACGCTCTGCACCGCCTAAACAAAAATGAGCCTTCTCTTGATTAGTGAGTGCCAAGGTCTGCGCAACATTATCTTGCTCACCTATAGCCAATACATAGCCTGTTAAAGGCAATTGGTTGAGACGTGCAACTGTGTGTTCAAGCACAGTTAGACCCGCAATGTTTTGATATTGTTTTAGTTCAGTTTTAGAAAATCGACTTCCTGAACCAGCAGCAGGAATAATAGCCCACAATTTAAGGTTCTGGTGGAAGTTCGGCTGGTTCTGACTCATTGGTACGTAGGTCTACTTTTGCGTTTGGATCAATATAAATTGGTTTGTACTGAGTACTAATCGTACTCATCTGTACGAAAGTTTCATGCGGTTTAATTAAACCTAAATCTAGACGAGCATGCTCTTCAATAGCTTCAACGCCATTTTTTAAATCGTATACTTCAGCGGCAAGCACGCGATTTCGTTCTTTTAATTCGTCATTGAGTTCGACTTGTTGTTGTATTTTCTGACTCAGTTGTTGATGTTGATGATAACCACCTTCACCGAACCAGTATAAATATTGAAACCCTGCGATCAAAAAGATCGCAAGGCCCAACAATGCTTTACTCGCTTTGGAGTCAAATACATTTAACATAGATAGCATGATCTGCTTAGTTCAAACCTTTGAACTCAGCTTTACCGCGATATGCAGCATTAGTCAATTCTTCAATACGAAGTAATTGGTTATATTTCGCTACACGGTCAGAACGGCAAAGTGAACCAGTTTTGATTTGACCCGCTGCTGTACCCACTGCAAGATCCGCAATAGTTGAATCTTCAGTTTCACCAGAACGGTGTGAAATTACTGTAGTGTAACCATTTGCTTTTGCAAGGTAGATTGCATCTAGAGTTTCAGTCAACGTACCGATTTGGTTGTACTTGATCAGAATCGAGTTACCCACTTTTTCATTGATACCACGTTGAAGAATTTTAGGATTCGTAACGAATAGGTCATCACCAACCAATTGGATTTTGTCGCCAAGGATTGAAGTGAGGTAAGACCAACCTTCCCAATCAGACTCGTCTAAACCATCTTCAATTGAGATGATTGGGTATTGTTTTGCAAAACCAGCAAGGTAGTCAGCAAATTGGTTGCTTGTGAATGCTTTATTGCCTTCACCTGCAAGGATGTATTGACCATCTTTGTAGAATTCTGAAGATGCACAGTCAAGCGCAAGCATAATGTCTGAACCAGCTTTGTAGCCAGTTTTTTCAATTGCTTCAAGAATTACTGTAATTGCTTCTTCGTTAGAACGAAGGTTCGGTGCAAAACCGCCTTCATCACCAACTGCAGTATTTAAACCTTGTTTCTTTAAAACTGATTTTAAAGAATGGAAAATTTCAGCACCAGCGCGTAAAGCTTCAGAGAATGAAGTGAAGCCAACTGGCTCAATCATAAATTCTTGAATGTCTACGTTGTTGTCTGCATGTGAACCACCATTTAGGATGTTCATCATTGGAACAGGCATAGTCAAAATGCTGTTATTACGAAGGTCTGCGATGTATTGGAAAAGTGGGATTTTCTTTTCATCAGCAGCAGCGCGTGCAGCAGCTAGCGATACCGCTAAAGTTGCGTTAGCACCTAATTTTTCTTTGTTTTCAGTACCGTCAAGCGCGATCATTGTGTTATCAATGTCTTTTTGTTCGAATACTGATTTACCCAACAATGCATCACGAATTACTGTGTTAACGTTGTTAACCGCAGTTTTAACGCCTTTACCTAAGTAACGAGCTTTGTCGCCGTCACGAAGTTCTAAAGCTTCACGAGAACCAGTTGAAGCACCAGATGGTGCACATGCACGGCCTACAACGCCAGAGGCTAAGATTACGTCTGCTTCGATGGTAGGGTTACCACGAGAGTCCAAAATTTCACGTGCACGAATGTCAACGATTTGGCTCATGAACAATTCCTCAGTTGATTAATAAAAATGATGCGTCAAAAGTGACGCATCAATGTGTATCGAATTAGTGTGTGTCTAACTTTGCGAAACCTTTAACCAAGGTATCGAGTTCTTTTAACTGTGCCAAGAAAGGCTCCAACTGTGACATGCGTAGCGCACATGGACCGTCACATTTGGCATTTTCTGGATCTGGATGAGCTTCTAAGAACAAACCTGCTAAACCAGTCGCCATACCTGCTCGTGCCAGTGTCGTGATTTGCGCACGACGACCACCCGCAGAATCCGCACGACCACCCGGCGTTTGAAGCGCATGTGTCACATCAAAGAACACAGGGACATTCATTTCTTTCATGATGTCAAAGCCCAACATATCGACAACTAAGTTGTTGTAACCAAATGCTGAACCACGTTCACAAAGAATCAGTTTGTCATTCCCTGCTTCCAAACACTTATGCAGAATATGACGCATTTCGTGTGGTGCGAGGAACTGTGCTTTTTTGATGTTAATGATGGCATCAGTTTTCGCCATCGCTTCAACAAGGTCAGTCTGACGGCTTAAAAATGCAGGAAGCTGGATAATATCCGCAACTTCAGCAACAGGCGCAGCTTGGTATGGTTCATGTACGTCAGTAATAATCGGCACATTAAAGTGTTTTTTAATGTCAGCTAACCACTCGATTCCTTTTTCCAGGCCTGGGCCACGGAAAGAGTTCAAGCTTGAACGATTGGCTTTATCAAAACTTGCTTTAAACACATATGGAATATCCAAGCGTTTGCAGATATCCACATAGGTTTCAGCAATTTCAAAAGCAAGGTCTTTTGACTCAAGTACGTTCATGCCGCCGAATAGTACAAATGGCAAATGATTTGCCATTTGTATATCGCCTAAACGTACAATTTCCTGTGGTTTTAATTGTGACATTTAAACTTCCTAGTTTAGTCCTACAATGCCATTACTTGGTTTTTTGATACTGTTTTTTAGCAGCATCAATAAAGCCAGCAAATAATGGGTGTCCATCACGTGGTGAACTTGTAAATTCCGGATGGAATTGTACAGCAATAAACCAAGGATGTTCAGGAATTTCAACAGTTTCAACAAGACGCTGTACTGGAGAATAACCTGAAATCTTCATGCCTTTTTCTTCAAGCACTGGGATATAACGGTTGTTCATTTCATAACGGTGACGATGACGTTCAACGATCTCTTCAGAACCGTAAACTTGTGCAGTTCTTGTTCCTGCAACCAATTCAGATTTTTGAGCACCCAGACGCATTGTGCCGCCTAAGTCAGAATCTGCATTACGTTGTTGAACTTCGCCGCGCTCATCTAACCATTCAGTGATTAGACCAATCAATGGTGATTTTGTAGAACGGTTAAATTCAGTTGAAGTTGCATCGCCAATACCCGCAACGTTGCGCGCATATTCGATCACAGCCAACTGCATACCTAAACAGATGCCGAGGAACGGTACACCGTTTTCACGTGCAAAACGAATCGCTTTCATTTTGCCTTCTGTACCACGTTCACCGAAACCACCTGGCACTAAGATTGCATCCGCGTCTTTTAATACGTCGTTTACATCTTGGCTTTCAAGCTCTTCTGCATTGACGTAGTCGATTTGAACTTTCACACGGTTTTGAATACCCGCATGTAAAAGTGCTTCGTTTACAGATTTGTATGCATCTGGAAGTTCAACGTATTTACCAACCATCGCTACACGAACTGTGTATTCAGGGTTCAGTAATGCATCTACAACGTTATCCCAGTCTGTAAGATCAGCTTCTGGAAGATCGTTATAACCAAAACGTTCACAAATTAAATCGTCAACGTTTTGTTCATAGAAAGTACGTGGAATTTGGTAAATTGAACGCGCATCTTTACATACCACAACTGCACGTGCTTCAACGTTCGTAAATAACGCGATTTTACGTGTAGTATCAGCATCAACATCATGCTCTGTACGGCAGATCAGGATGTCTGGTTGAATACCAATCGACAAAAGCTCTTTTACAGAGTGTTGAGTTGGTTTAGTTTTTAATTCAGCAGCTGACTTAATATATGGGAGTAAAGTTAAGTGCATTAACATTGTGCGCTTATGACCTAGTTCGACCATAAGTTGACGTACAGATTCCATGAATGGGAGAGATTCAATGTCACCTACTGTACCGCCGATCTCAACGATCGCAACGTCATAGCCTTCACCTGCGCGAAGAACACGTTCTTTAATATTGTCAGTAATATGTGGAATAACTTGAACTGTACCACCGAGGTAATCACCACGACGTTCTTTATTCAAGACATCTTGGTACACTCGTCCTGAAGTAAAGTTGTTCAGTTTGGTCATTTTCGCACGACGCAAGAAACGTTCGTAATAACCCAAGTCTAAGTCAGTTTCAGCACCATCCTCTGTGACAAAAACTTCACCGTGTTGGAATGGACTCATAGTCCCTGGATCGACATTAATGTATGGATCCATTTTTACCATGGTTACTTTTAAACCACGGGCTTCTAAAAGCGCAGCCACTGATGCAGCTGAAATACCTTTACCTAGTGATGATACAACACCACCAGTAACGAAAATAAAATGGGTCATTAAGTTTCTCGTACAATGGAGCCTAAATTGGCCTACAATGTTGTGCGATTTTACTTTACTCTGTACCAAGAAAGCAAAGTCATTCCGCATCAATTCATAGAACAATTAACAATTGGCTATTGTAACAGCAATTATCATAAAAATTTAGAGTAAGTTCTTATCATTTCTATATTCTTATTTGCTGTTATAATGCAGTTATCCAATCCACACTTTTTTGTTTTGTGTAATTATGAATAAGAAACTTTTAATCTGCGGTGCAATCGCAACAGGTCTACTTCTTACAGCATGTGTAAAAAAAGAAGCACCAAAAGAAGAAGAACAGGAACAGGTTGAAGTTGCAGCATCTGAACCAACAGCATCTGTACCTACACAATTAGAACCAGTTGAAGAACAACCAGTTGTTGAAGAAACGACTCAACAGCATGTTGAAGTGATTCGTGAAGAGACACCGAATACAACAACTGAAATTCGTCGTGAACCTACTCCTCCTGCAGAAGCTCCTGCTCCAAAAGCAGAAGCACCTAAAGCAGCAGAAAAACCTGCGCAAGCTGCTCAACCTAAACAAAACTCTGGTTCTGCACAGTCTGAAGATGACGCCGTTGCCGCTGCCATTGCTGCTGCAACACCAGCCTTAGAGAACTAAGATCGAAGTTTTATCAAACAAATGATCAAAAAACCCGGCAATTGTCGGGTTTTTTATTGTTTCTATGTAAATAAAAATCTGTACCCGACGATGCACTGTTTTTTCTCACAACTATTCTTGTAATTTTTCAGCTAAATATTCAATAAATAAACGAACACGTTTCGGTAAATGCTCTTGTTGATAATAGACAGCATGAATAAGCTGTTCATGTGGCTCAATTTGATCGTCTAAAAGTTGTACCAATCGTCCTTCTGCAATATCTTTTTCTAACATAAAAATCGAAAGACAAGCGATGCCCATCCCATGAATCGCAAGCTCGCGTATCGTTTCACCATTTGACGCCTTGATGTTGGGTCGGATCGTCAGGGGCTTCCCTGCGACTTGGATCGACCAAGTATTCATATGGGTAATTTGACTAAATCCAAGTAAAGCATGTGCGGTTAGCTCTTCAGCATTTTGCGGACGTCCATGCTGCTGAAGGTATTCAGGACTCGCCACCAAACACAGTCGACTCTTGTAGATAAGTTTTGCATGCAAACTGGAGTCGCTTAATTTTCCAAAGCGAATTGCGACATCTGCTTTATGCTCTAATAAGTCAATCACTTGATCATGATTCACCAATTCAATCTGTATATGCGGATAACGTGCATTAAATTCTGGTATCAAGGGAACGATCATATGCAGAATAAACGAAATCGCAGAATCGACCCGCACCAACCCCGAAGTATCTGCATCTAATTTCAGCAGAGAATCTTCCGCTTCACTCAAATCATTCAATATCCGCCGTGTTTTAGCTAAAAATAATTGCCCCTCTTGCGTCAGCTTAATTTTGCGGGTTGTTCGTTCCAACAGGGTTACATTTAATTTAGATTCCAGACGCTGTAATGCACGGCTGACACCAGATGCTGTTTGATCCAGTCTTTCTGCTGCTTTGATAATAGAGCCGCTATCTACAATAACAGTAAAAGCCTGCAGCTCCTCAATGGTCGATTTCATTGCATATTCTAATTCGTGATTTTTAATCAATAATATATTCCAAACTCATGCATTTTTCTTCATTAAAATTAGCAGCACAATAGCATCAATTCAAAAAAGAGAATTCCTGATGATTGTTCCTCAATTTGGTATCGGTACCTTCCGTTTGACAGGTGATACTGTCATTCACTCAGTTAAAACAGCCTTAGAGCTTGGATATCGTGCTGTAGACACCGCACAAATTTACGCTAATGAAGCAGAAGTAGGCCATGCAATCCATGAAAGTCAGGTCAATCGAGCTGATATTTTCTTAACCACGAAAATTTGGACTGAAAATTATGCTGCCGACAAACTAATACCCAGTCTAAAAGACAGTTTAATTAAATTGAGGACTGATGCAGTTAACCTTACACTTATTCATTGGCCAGCACCTGCACTTGGAGTCGATATTCCTGAATTAATGGGACATTTACTTGAGGCAAAAAAACAAGGATTGACTGAATATATTGGTGTATCTAATTTTAATATTGAGCTCACTCAACAAGCCATTGATCACATCGGGCTGGAAAATATTGCAACCAATCAAATTGAACTGAGTCCATATTTGCAAAATCAAAACTTGGTCAATTACCTACAAGCGAACACTATAGATGTCACATCCTATATGACCTTGGCTTATGGCAAAGTTTTGCAAGATCCAACACTGTTAAATATTGCGGCCGAACACCAAGTCACTTCGGCCCAAATTGCACTCGCATGGGCACTGCAAAAAGGTTATGCCGTGATTCCATCATCAACCAAACGTGAACATTTAATCAGTAATTTAAAAGCTCAAGACATTCATTTAACACCAGAACAGATGCAGGCCATTGCCACACTGGACAGAAATGCGCGTGAAGTGAACCCACCTGAACTTGCTCCAGTGTGGGATATTTAATATGAAATTCAATTTTCCATTAATTGCATTAGCTGTTGGTGCTTTTGCAATTGGCACAACAGAATTTTCACCGATGGTTTTTTTGCCTGAAATCGCAGCAGATTTATCGGTGTCTATTCCTCAAGCGGGCTTACTGATTAGTGCCTATGCCGTTGGCGTCATGATTGGTGCCCCATTAATGACCTTATGGTTAGCACGTTTTCCTAAACGTACTGCCCTTATTTTACTGATGGCAATCTTTACCATCGGTAATATTTTGGCAACGATTGCACCCAATTATCTTAGTTTAATGGCGGCACGTTTGGTGACTAGCTTAAATCATGGTGCATTTTTTGGCTTAGGTTCTATGGTTGCAGCGAGTGTTGTTCCGAAAGATAAACAAGCCAGTGCTGTTGCTATGATGTTTATGGGCTTGACCATTGCCAATATTGGCGGTGTGCCCCTCGCAACGTGGGTGGGTCAAAATATCGGTTGGCGTATGTCTTTTGCCGCTATTACCTTACTGGGCATCATCACCATGTTGGCATTATGGAAAGCACTGCCCCATCAGCAACAGACCGAAAAACCGGATGTACGAGCAGAGTTAAAAGTATTAACACGCATGCCTGTTGTTTTAGCACTGCTCACCACGGTCATGAGTGCTGGAGCTATGTTCTCGCTCTATACCTATATCGCACCAAGCTTAAAAGTCTTTACTCATGCAAGCCCCGAACTTATCACTTTCATGTTGGTCTTAATCGGGATCGGATTTTCAATCGGTAACCATTTCGGTGGTAAGTTCGCCGATCAATCCTTAGATAAAACCTTGATTGGCTTTTTAGTCTTACTCATGCTGATGATGCTGTTATTTCCACTATTAGCAACAACCACCATTGGCGCGGCGATTGCATTAATCATCTGGGGAGCAGCAGCCTTTGCCGTTGTACCACCTTTACAAATGCATGTTATGACAGTCGCTCACGATGCACCAGGCCTCGCTTCTTCAGTGAATATTGGTGCATTTAATCTTGGAAATGCTTTGGGCGCTGTTGCAGGTGCCGCAGTGCTAAATCTCAACCTAAGCTATGCTGCAGTGTCTTATGCAGGCGCTACACTGAGCGCTATAGCGTTGATTTTAGTATTGATACAGATGAAGCTTAAACCTCAAACAACTGCATGTTGCCCACAAGCCGAGTAACACACACTTAAAATAGCCTACCCAAAGTAGGCTATTTTTTAGTTCGCATATAACTTTAAAAAATCTGCCATTAATTTGGTTGCCCATGAATGGGTTTCCACTAGACCTTCATAATAACCACAGTGACTGCCTTTTTTGGTGGTTACCACCACAACATTCGGCAAAGAACAGATTAATTCTTTATAGGGCTCAAAGTTTTGAATGTGGCAAATAGGATCGTCTTCGGCATTTAAAATCATCAAAGGAATTTTAAGATTTTCAAATACATAAATTGGGTTGGTAGATTTGGCATAACTTTCATAATCAGCAAAACCCGCCATTTGAAAATATGCACGTTCAAACTGTGCCAGATTTTTACTTTTCAATACATCAATTAAAGAGGGTGTTGCTGACCATGTTGCAGAATAGGGTTCTACAAATTTCTGAAAGAGCTTTTTCGTCATCATTTTACTGTAAAAAGGATGGACATTTTTAAAGCCAAGCTCAGTATCATAACCCGGACATAAAGCAAAAGCCGCTTTAAGTGGTGTTTCCTCACCTTGCTCGCCTAAATAGCGGACCAATAGCCCCGTTCCTGCAGATGAACCGACGCCATACAAACTCGATGCGGGAAATTTCTGCTGAATAAAGGCAATCTGTTCACGTAAGTCATCGGTTGAACCAAATAAATTTATTTTGGCAACTGGCATAGGCAAATTGGCATGGCCACGTCTTAAACAGAGTGCAATGCGCCAACCTGTATATAGATGAAGATCCCGAACCACTTCTCGCATACTTTCAGGCGTTCCCGTAATCGTATGCATGAGCACCACAGTTGGCACATCCGCAGGTAAATCTAAACCCAACCATGCAATGGCTGTGATCCCTCCATCAGCCATGGTCAGTTGCTCTATAGCGTCGTATTTAAGCTTCACTTGGCGCTTTTTAATGACATCAAAATACAGTAAATGTGCATGAGTATTCGACAGCCAAGGCGTAGGACGATATTTTTCATGTAGTTGCTTTAACTTCGGCAGCACATGTTTCATTTGCCCTTCAGGATGATAATAAAGCTGTGGTAATTCTGCACCGATGGCATGATCTACAAAATTTAAAAGAGCCAGACGCCCTTTATGCATCACATTATTCATTGACCTTACCTTCACCTCGCTTCGCACTACAGCAAATCATTTCAATCTTTTCACTTTGACCAACAAGGCCCATTAAACAAACGTATCTACAAAACCATATCTCACTAGCAATATTTGTTTACTTAAACCTCATAAGCAAAAAGCATGACAATATCCATCATGCTTTTTATCATTCTGTGATGAGCATTTAAAAATCAGCAGATTCAAGGCTGATATTGCATAATGCGCTCACCCATTTTCGCCGCCAATGCTTCCAAGCCACTTTTCGGACGGAGCATGACTTCAAAATCAATCATCTGTCCTTGTTCATTAAACTGAATCATGTCGATCCCTTTTAATTTTTTCTCGCCAACATTGGCAGAAAACTCAAGCACCACATTTAAACCATCTTCTGAGTAAAACTCACGGTGATAGGTAAAATTTTCAAAAATTTGAATCACATTGGTCAAAATAAAAGTTACTACAGGCTTACCTGGATATGGGTTAAACGCGACAGGTGAACGAAACACCACATCCTCTGCCAAGAGTTCATTTAAAATATTCATATCCCGTGTGTCGAGCATTTCGTGCCAACGTGCAACAGATTTTTTTGTTATTTCAATAGTCATGTTTATGTCCTTTTTTTGTTGATGAATCATTTCCCTATCCTCAAACTCCTCTCAAAATGGAGAGGAAGCACGACAACTGCATATTAAATTGAATGTAGTTGTCGTGGTTAAGTATGAGGCTGATTAAATCACCGCAGCCAAATCTGCACCTTGACGAATGGCACGTTTAGCATCTAACTCACCCGCTTCTTTCGCGCCACCAATCAGATGCACATTTTTTCCATCTGCTTGTAGCTGTTCATACATCGCGGTATAGGATTCCTGACCTGCACAAATCACCACATGATCAACATCTAAAATACGTGGTTGACCATCAACGGTAATATGCAAACCTTGATCATCAATTTTGTCGTAGCTTGCACCCGCGATCATTTTCACATCGCGGTGTTTCAAACCTGTACGGTGAATCCAACCCGTGGTTTTACCTAAGCCAGCACCAACCGATTTAGCCTTACGTTGCAATAAATACACTTCACGCGGCGATTCTTCGACGTCTGGATGTTTCAAGCCACCGACTTGTGCATAAGTGGTATCAATTCCCCATTCATCATAAAATTTCTCAGGATTGAGACTTCCGCTTTCACCTTCATGCGTTAAATATTCAGCCGTATCGAAACCAATACCGCCTGCACCAATGATTGCTACACGTTTGCCAACAGGTTGACGTTCACGTAATACCTGTAAATAGCTCAATACTTTTGGATGATCAATACCATCTATATCTAACTGACGCGGTGTTACACCCGTCGCCACCACGATGTCATCAAAATCAGACTGAGCTAATTCTTCATACATTGCTGTATGGTTCAATACCAATTTAATCTGAGGCAATAGTTCTATTTTACGTTTGAAATAACGCAGCGTTTCATAAAACTCTTCTTTACCAGGAATCGTTTTCGCAATATTAAACTGTCCACCAATTTGGCTCGATGCTTCAAAAATAGTTATGTTATGACCACGCTCTGCAGCATAAGTTGCAAAGCTTAAACCTGCAGGTCCCGCACCAATCACAGCAATATTTTTCACCTGTGCAGATTCTTTAAAAATCAGTTCAGTTTCATAGCAAGCTTGAGGGTTAACCAAACATGTTGCAATTTTCATCGAGAAAATATGATCTAGACAGGCTTGGTTACAACCAATACAGGTATTAATTTCATCACTACGACCTTGTTCTGCTTTTTCTACAAAACGTGGGTCAGCCAGCATTGGACGTGCCATGGACACCATATCTGCATCACCCGAAGCAAGTACGTGCTCAGCCATTTCAGGAGTGTTAATACGGTTTGAGGTGATTAAAGGAACATTCACAAGACCTTTTAATTTCTTGGTCACCCATGTAAATGCAGCACGTGGCACTTTGGTTGCAATGGTCGGAATACGCGCTTCATGCCAACCAATACCGGTATTGATAATAGTTGCACCGGCTTTTTCAATGGCTTTTGCAAGTTGCACAACTTCTTCGAAAGTCGAACCACCTTCAACCAGATCCAGCATAGAAAGACGGTAAATAATAATAAAATTTTCACCGACTAATTCACGTGTACGACGCACGATCTCAATTGGAAAACGAATCCGGTTTTCATAACTGCCACCCCATTCATCATCACGGTGGTTGGTACGTGCAGCAATAAACTCATTAATTAAATAACCTTCTGACCCCATGACTTCTACACCGTCATAACCCGCTGTCTGTGCTAACTGAGCACATTTGGCAAAATCATTGATCGTGCGTTCGACGTCTGCTGTGCTTAAAGCTTGCGGTTTTACTGGGTTAATTGGTGCTTGAATAGATGAAGGTGCAACATTATTGGCTTGATACGAGTAGCGACCTGTATGCAAAATCTGCATCGCAATTTTACCGCCAGCATCATGTACCGCCTGCGTAATCACTTTATGTTTTTCTGCTTCTTCTAAAGAGTCTAATTTTGAACCACCAGCAAATGTCACACCATCATCATTGGGAGAAATACCACCAGTTACAATCAGACCTACACCACCTTTCGCACGCTCAGCGTAAAAAGCTGCCATGCGTTCATAGCCACCCGGTGCTTCTTCAAGGCCGATATGCATAGAACCCATCAATACACGGTTCTTTAGCGTTGTAAAACCTAAATCTAGTGGTGCCAATAAATTTGGATAATTTGACATTTTTTCTCCTTAGCGTGCTGAAAAGCTGGCTATTTTTATCTTCGCTTGTATACGAGCTTTCTATTTCCATCTACGCATACAAGATTTTTGCAACTTGTTGCACTAATTTATATGCGAGATTTGATTTTTATGCAACATGTTGCATAATAAAAAGTACAAAACTATTTTGACTGAGCCATATATGTCTTTAGCCCATGTTTTACTCACGAGCTTACTTGAAAAACCGAGTACAGGAATTGACCTTGCACGCCGTTTTGACCGCTCTATGGGCTTTTTTTGGAATGCGACACATCAGCAAATCTACCGTGAACTCAGTGGTATGCAGCAAAAAGGCTGGATCAGCACCATTGAAGATGACCACAGTACAACCCGTAAAAAAACCTACCAAGTTGAACAGCTTGGACGTGTTGAATTAGCCAATTGGATGGTTGAGCAAAGCCCTCCGGCTCAGTTACGTGAAGAGTTAATGGTTCGTTTACGTGCTGAAGCTCAACTGGGCACAAACGGCGTATTACCCGAATTAGAACGTCACCTAGAAATTCACAAAGAAAAACTAAAAGTGTACCAGTCTATTTTTGCAAAAGACTTTGCACATGCGCATGATGAAGACCGTACTTTGTACATTCATAAAATGATTTTACAGCTTGGGATTGATTTGGAAATCGGTTGGATCAAATGGCTTGAAACCATCATTCCACAGTTGCATAAATTTAATCGCTAAAACAAAAAATAAATAGGAAGCCGCATGCCACACTATACAATGCCAGATCAACAACAACTGTATGTTCGTGAATATGGTCAAGGAGAACCCATCCTGGTTTTATCTGGACTTGGCATGCAAAGTTGGCAATGGCACCCTTTTCTATATCAACACCGAAAGCATTTTAAATTTATCATTCCAGACTGGCGTGGATTTGGCGGCTCTAAACATTGTCAAATTCCAAATACGGACACCATTTCAAGCCATTGGCGAGATATTGACAGCTTAGTTTCCCAGCTTGGTTACGATAAAATCACGGTGATTGCTTACTCCATGGGGGCAACGACCACCATGCACGGTTTAAAATACGGTCAGTTTGCCGAAAAAATTAAACGTTATTTGCACATCGATCAAACGCCTAAAATTAGAGTAGATGAAGATTGGCAATATGGTTTATATGGCAAACGTCACACTGAGTTTTTAAGTATTTTAGAAGACATCTCGAAGGTACTTGCAACTAACCTCTCCGTGCCATTTGCACAGCAGATGAATAAACATGACCGTCAAGGTCTGGTCGACGCTTGGTTAAGATTCATAGACTTACAAAATAGCAATCCTTATGCATTATCCGCTTTCCGTTTCGCATACCAACAACCAACTTTACAGAAGCTGATGTTACCATCACAAAGTGTGGCCTATTTATATTGGTATATTCAAAATTATTTGAACCATACTGAAGATTATCGTGAAGCCATTGCAGCACTCACCGCTCCGACGACTTTTTTCACAGGGGCAAAATCGATCCTCTATCCTGCCCAAGGTCAAAAAATTATTGCTGACAGCCTAGTCAATGCTGAGCAGATTATTTTTAAAAAATCGGGACACACCCCATTAATCAGTGAACCGGTCAAATTTAGCCGTGAAATCACCAAGTTTTTAAAACAAGCGATCTAATAGACTTCTTTCATAATTCATTTTTTGCTCAGCTCTAAATTATAGATTCCCGCAATTAAATTGAATCTTAAGCCCAGTCTTTTTCCTCGATTACGATATCGCTCGGCAAGGATTTTGAAAGTTT